>JBFHPZ010000108.1:0-7090 GCA_041592495.1 Gammaproteobacteria bacterium
TGGTTTGTTGTTGCGTATTTATTACGAATGCAATTCAGGTCAGGCTATCGTGAAAAATACACGCAAAGTCTCAAAAGCGGGCCAGAAAAGAAAATCTTCAACAATGCGAGATATGTTTGAGGACGCGGCATGATTGAGATGGTAAAACAACCCGTGATGATTATGGCCGGTGGAACCGGAGGTCATGTTTATCCAGGTCTTGCCGTAGCAGATGAATTACGCACGCGTGGAATACCCGTGGTTTGGATGGGAACGCGCAAAGGTATTGAAGGGCGACTTGTGCCGGAAGCAGGTATCGATGTTGACTGGCTGAGTGTTAGTGGTCTGCGTGGTAAAGGTGTGTTGAGTTTGATACTGGCTCCTTTCAATCTGGTGGCCGCTTGCATGCAAGCGATGCATATTTTAATGAAGCACAAACCCTGTGCTGTTTTAGGTATGGGTGGTTTTGTATCAGGTCCTGGTGGTTTGATGGCCTGGCTGCTTCGCATGCCGCTATTGATTCATGAACAGAATGCTGTTCCGGGATTGACTAATCGTATGTTGGCAAGGCTCGCCAAAGTAGTGATGCAGGCATTTCCGGGGAGCTTTAAAACTGGTGCAATTCATGTAGGCAATCCTGTGCGTCGAGCAATTGCATCTTTGCCTTCACCAGAGCAGCGTATGAAAAACAGAACCGGCCCATTACGCTTACTGGTATTTGGGGGCAGTCTTGGTGCTGCGAGGTTGAATGAAGTGGTGCCACAAGCGCTAGCAAAAATTCCGGAAGCTGCGCGACCAGAAGTCATTCATCAGGCCGGATCTAAAAATTTTGAGCAGGCTCGTGTTAATTATGCGAATTTGAAAATTAAGGCAAGTGTTGAACCTTATATTGATGATATGGCCGCAAGTTATGCCTGGGCGGATCTGGTTATTTGCCGTGCCGGTGCAATGACCATAGCGGAATTAGCTGCGGCAGGCGTTGCATCCATACTGGTGCCTTATCCATTTGCAGTTGATGATCATCAAACCGCAAATGCACGTTATCTATCTGATCACAACGCGGCTGTATTGTTGCCTCAAGATAAACTTGATGTGGATTTATTGGTAGAGGTGTTTACATCGATAACACGAGACAAAGCATTAAATATGGCCAACAAGGCAAGGCAACTGGGTATGCCGGAAGCAACGCGTCTAGTTGCTGAGCAATGTGTGTTAACAGGAGGTGTTACATGCTGATTCAGACACATCCTATGAGACGTATTCGCCGTGTACATTTTGTAGGTATTGGCGGCGCAGGTATGAGTGGTATCGCAGAAGTGCTGTTAAATCTTGGTTATGACATTAGTGGCTCGGATATGCATGGCAATACCAATACTGATCGTTTGCAAAAGCAGGGAGCAAAAATATTTTTTGGTCATGGTGCAAGTAACATAGAAACAGCTGAAGTTGTTGTAGTCTCAACAGCCATACCTAAAGATAATCCGGAAGTGATTGCTGCACGTGAACAGCGTATTCCTGTTATTCGTCGCGCCGAGATGCTGGCGGAAATTATGCGATTCCGTTATGGCATTGCCATTGCTGGAACCCATGGTAAAACTACCACTACCAGTCTGGTTGCAAGTCTACTTATTGAAGGCAACCTTGATCCGACTTTTGTTATTGGCGGAAAATTGAATAGTGCAGCTACCAATGCCAAGTTGGGCGAAAGTCGATATTTTGTTGCCGAGGCCGATGAAAGCGATGCATCGTTTTTGCTATTACAGCCGATGATTGCAGTTGTGACCAATGTTGATGCGGATCATCTTGAAACCTACGGTGGCGATTTTGATCGTTATCGAAATGCCTTTATTGAATTCCTGCATCATCTGCCATTTTATGGGCACGCTGTTGTTTGTCTTGACGATGCTGAAATCCGGAATTTATTACCAGAGATCTCGCGGCCAATTATTACGTATGGCATAGAACAGGATGCTGACGTTAAAGCGCGTAATATAAAATGCGATGGCCTGCAATGCTATTTTGAAGTAAGTCTGCCTGGTCGTGAAAGCTTGTTGGAAGTAACTCTTAATTTACCGGGTAAACATAATGTACTGAACGCATTGGCTGCGATTACTGTTGCGCATTCCTTGGGTGTTGATGATAAGTCAATACAAAACGGCTTGCTGAGTTTCCAGGGTATTGGCCGTCGGATGCAGCAGTATGGAGAAATTAAAACAGCCAAAGGTAATGTGTTACTGGTGGATGATTATGGTCATCATCCAACTGAAATAGCAGCCACGCTGGAAGCGGCGCGTACCGGTTGGCCTCATCGCAGGCTGGTGATTGCCTTTCAGCCGCATCGTTATACCCGCACCCGCGATTTATTCGAAGATTTTAGTCGTGTTTTGTCGGATACCGATACGCTGCTGTTGACGGAAGTATATTCGGCCGGCGAGGCCCATATAGCGGGCGCGGATGGCAGAGCCTTATGCGCTGCTATCAGGGCACGCGGACGTGTTAATCCTGTGTTTGTTGAAGATATTCAGGAGTTGCCCCAGGCCTTGCTGGATATATTGCAGGACGGTGATGTTTTATTGACATTGGGCGCAGGCAGTATCGGTGCTCTTGCTGCCCAATTGCCTGAGGTGTTGGCGGCATGATGGCAGCACTAACAGAAACAGCATTGCGTGGTGAGATGAAATATAACGAGCCTATGGCCAAACATACAACATGGCGCGTAGGTGGTAAGGCAGATAAATTCTATACACCAGCGGATGTGAATGATCTGGCTGACATGCTTGCCAGTTTACCCGCGGATGAGCCGGTATTCTGGTTAGGTTTAGGTAGTAATTTGTTGGTAAGAGATGGCGGCATTCGTGGCACGGTTATCGCGTTAAAGGGTAGTTTGTCTGATATTGAAAAGCTTGACGATAACAAAATTAAAGCAGGTGCTGGTGTAACTTGCGCGAAACTGGCGCGATATTGCACCAAACATGATTTGATTGGCGGTGAATTTTTTGCGGGTATTCCCGGATTACTTGGTGGCGCATTAGCTATGAATGCAGGTGCGTTCGGTGGTGAAACCTGGCGTTATGTAGACTCCGTTATCACTATGGATAGGAATGGCAAAATGTATCGTCGCACCGCAGATGATTATGAAATTGCCTATCGCACTATAAAGGGACGAGCAAATGAATGGTTCGTTGAGGCGGAATTGCAATTTGAACATGGCGATGGCAAGCAAGCGGCAATACATGTGCGCAAACTCCTTGATAATCGTGCCGAAACCCAGCCTATTGGTTTGCCGAGCTGTGGCTCGGTGTTCAGAAACCCGGAAGGTGATTACGCCGCAAGATTAATCGAAGCATCAGGGCTTAAGGGTGTGCGTAAAGGTGGGGCGGAGGTTTCTACCAAGCATGCCAATTTTATAATCAATATAGATAATGCATCGGCCCAGGATATTGAAGAGCTTATATATTTTGTACAACAACAAGTGATGCAAAAGCAAGGTATTGAATTGCTCACAGAAGTTAAGATTGTTGGAGAACACAGCGCATGAATCAGTTCGGTAAAGTAGCTGTTTTAATGGGTGGCTGGTCAGCGGAACGTGAAGTGTCATTGAACAGTGGCAATGCGGTGTTCAATGCTTTATTGAGCAAAGGTGTTGATGCTGTCGCGATTGATGCCGACAGGGATATTCATCATCATCTTGCGGGCTTTGATCGTGTATTCAATATTATGCATGGCCGTGGTGGTGAAGACGGTGTTATACAGGGCTTACTTGAAATAATGCAGATTCCCTATACCGGAACAGGTGTATTAGGTTCTGCACTTTGTATGGATAAGTTGTTAACCAAACAGCTATGGAAAGGTATAGGCTTGCCCACGCCGGATTATTGCATTCTTGAGTCTGAAGGCGATTGTAAAACGGCTGTCGAGCGACTGGGCCTGCCATTGATGATAAAGCCAGTGCTTGAAGGATCAAGTATTGGCATGAGTAAAGTCACACATGCAGACAACATGATTGCTGCATGGCAGTTGGCAAATAAATATTGCAAAACGGTCATTGCCGAAAAGTTTATTAAAGGCAGTGAATACACAGCAGCTATATTGGGACAAAACGTATTACCAATGATACGACTGGAAACCCCCAGGGATTTTTATGACTACAAGGCAAAGTATGATGACGTTGCCACAAAATATCATTGTCCATGTGGTTTAAGTTCCGAGAAGGAAAAAGAATTAGCTGTACTGGTAATGCAATCGTTTACTGCCGTTCACGGTCAGGGATGGGGGCGTGTTGATTTTATGCTGGATGAAGCGCAACGACCCTGGTTGATAGAAGTTAATACGGTACCTGGTATGACAGATCACAGCCTGGTACCTATGGCAGCTAAACAGGCGGGTCTGAGTTTCGAGAACCTGGTAATTGAAATACTAAAAGGAACGCTTGATTGATGCGCAAAAGCAAGCAGGCCAGCATAAACAGGATCAAAAAGCGCAATTATCAATGGCGTGAGAAGCTTGCCTTGTTGTTAGGGAATGCCTGGTTAAAGCGTACCTTAATTACATGCACCTTTCTCGGTGTAATTTTCTGGTTGCAGCAAATAATTTCATTTGAAAATATTTTGCCAATAGAACGTGTTCAGATCGAAGGTGAATTTAAATATTTATTAAAGGAAGATCTGCAACAGCAGGCATTGCCACATGTACGTGGTGGATTTTTCTCGGTTAACCTGGAGCAGGTGCGTAGTGCTGTGATTGATTTGCCCTGGGTTGAGGATGTTTCGATTCGTCGTAAGTGGCCGGATACATTGAGTGTTCGTGTAATTGAAAAGCAACCTGTGGCTTATTGGAATGAGAAACAACTGTTGAGCGCAAAGGCGAGTTTGTTTGAGCCGGAAAACATGAAAATGATAAATGCTTTGCCAAAGCTGATAGGTCCAGAAGGTCAACATGAAGACATGCTTCAAGAGTTGTCACTTATACAATTATGGCTTGTTACAACCGGACTTGTGGTTGATGAAATGAAGCAGGATGCACGTCGTTCATGGACCTTGAAAATGACCACCGGCATTGAATTGAGATTAGGACGTAATAACAGGCATGAACGTATACACCGATTTGTGGATGTGTATTCACACTATTTGATAAAACAGACTGAGAAGATCAAGCATATTGATATGCGTTATACCAACGGGTTTGCAGTCGCCTGGAAAAAGGAACTGCAAAGTCAGGGGGCATAAACACTAATGACTAAAAAATCAGATAAAAACTTGATTGTGGGATTGGATATAGGTACATCCAAGGTAGTCGCTATTGTTGGCGAAATTACCAATGAAGGCAGTGTCGAAATTGTGGGGCTGGGTTCGCATCCATCTCGCGGCCTTAAGAAAGGTGTTGTGGTTAATATTGAATCTACAGTGCAGTCAATACAGAGAGCAATTGAAGAAGCAGAATTGATGGCAGGTTGCCAGATTAATTCAGTGTATGCAGGCATAGCAGGAAGTCATATCAAGAGTATTAATTCACACGGAATTGTTGCCATCAAAGATCGTGAAGTCAGCGAGTCTGATCTGGATCGGGTTATTGATGCAGCCAGAGCCGTCGCAATACCTGCTGACCAACGCATACTGCACATCCTGCCCCAGGAATTTGTAGTTGATGATCAGGAAGGTATTCGTGAGCCCATTGGAATGTCAGGTGTGCGTCTTGAAGCCAAAGTGCATCTGGTGACGGGTGCTGTAGGTGCGGCACAAAATATTATCAAGTGTGTTCGTCGCTGTGGCCTGGATGTTGATGACATTATTCTGGAACAGCTGGCCTCCAGTTATGCAGTGCTGACGGATGATGAAAAGGAACTGGGTGTTTGTTTGGTGGATATTGGCGGTGGCACTACAGATATCGCCGTATTTACTGATGGCGCCATTCGCCACACGGCTGTCATTCCAATAGCAGGCGATCAGGTTACTAATGATATTGCCGTGGCGCTGCGAACACCGACTCAGTACGCAGATGAGATTAAAATTAAATATGCCTGTGCTTTGAGACAGCTGGCGAATCCTGAAGAAACTATCGAGGTTCCCAGTGTGGGTGATCGACCACCACGCAAATTATCGCGTCAGACATTGGCTGAAGTTGTCGAGCCTCGTTATGAAGAATTACTAAGTCTGGTACATGCCGAGTTAAGAAAAAGCGGTTTTGAAGATCTCATCGCTGCGGGCATTGTGCTGACAGGTGGCAGCTCCAAGATGGAAGGTGTGATTGATCTTGCGGAAGAAATATTCCATATGCCAGTCCGTCTGGGTATGCCACAGTATGTTCGTGGCCTGTCGGATGTGGTGAGTAATCCGATTTATGCGACGGGTGTTGGCTTGTTGTTATTTGGTGAGCAACATCGTCATTCTGGTACACGTTATTTTTCTGCAGAAGGGGGGGTGAAAGGTATATGGGATCGCATGACAAACTGGTTCCAGGGGAATTTCTGATGCCTCTGCAATCGAATTTTACCGGTGGCAACATCGGAGCAAACAAGAACGAACAGCAACATATGATAAAGAATCAAAATGAGGAGAATCGCTATGTTTGAATTGATGGACTCTGTAGTACAGGATGCCGTCATAAAAGTGATTGGCGTTGGTGGTGGCGGTGGTAATGCGGTCAAGCATATGGTCTCCACTGGTATCGCAGGTGTTGAATTTATATGCGCCAACACAGATGCCCAGGCATTAAATAAAATTGAAGGTGTCGTGTCGCTCCAAATTGGCGGCAATATCACCAAAGGTTTGGGTGCCGGCGCCAATCCGGATATCGGTCGACAGGCAGCACTTGAAGATCGCGAGCGAATCCAGGAAGCCATTATGGGGGCCGATATGGTATTCGTTACAGCGGGTATGGGTGGCGGCACCGGTACCGGGGCTGCGCCTGTAGTTGCACAGATTGCCCGTGACATGGGCATACTTGCGGTAGGCGTGGTGACCAAGCCTTTCGTTTTCGAAGGCGCGAGCCGCATGAAAGTAGCCAGCCATGGTATTAATGAGTTGAGCCAGCATGTTGACTCATTAATTACTATTCCAAATGACAAGTTACTTAGCGTTTATGGGCGGGACTTTGACCTAATGAATGCGTTCAA
>JBFHPZ010000109.1:0-7018 GCA_041592495.1 Gammaproteobacteria bacterium
GGCATAGCTCCACACGACGAACTATTACTCGATTTATCGCGGCCATACTCATTGCCGTTTCTATCGAGTCCTTGTTGCTCATGTTCAAATCGGTATTGGGATCTCCGGAGTATTTAACCAATGCCGTCGCCATGATGGCCACAGCCATCGGCCTGCTGGTTGGGCTTGGCATATATGTGTATCTGGGTGCGAAAGCAGAGATGATTTTAAAAACGCAATCTTTCAGAACGGACGATCAGAAAATTTGATCTGTATAAAAACATGCATATCTAAAACAAGAACAACGTCATACCTGCGCAGGCAGGTGTTCAGTTAATTATTGATTGGAGCACTGTTCATGATTCATGGATTCCATCCTTAGGTCCGTAAACGGTGCATCCATGCACCACTTCTCCCGCCTTCGCGGGAATGACGTGCAACAGGGACAGCAATGAGGCCTGGCCTTTGCCAATACAACCCAGACTGCTGACACCAGGCCGCCCACTAGCATTTGTATTTAAAAATCATGTTGATTTGGCTGGATAATCTTCAAAATCCACTACACTTAGTTCAATGATTTTTTTAACAAACCTGACTTACTTCGGCTCCCTTTAGCCAACGGCTGATTGAGTTTCCCTACGATGATTGTGGAGTATGATCAGGCAACACCGACAAACATGATTACAAAAGCCACCTCAAAACACCGTTATGACAACCACAGCAAAGCATGGATCTACGCATTAATTGCCCTTCTGACAGTCATTCTGACTGAACAGGTTATTGAATATTACGAGCAGCGTAGCGCCTTCGAATCAGAACGCGCCAATGCCCTGTCACACCTGGCCGCAGTACGCGCCAAGCTTGAAGGTGTTATTAATTCCAATTTGCTTCTGGTACATGGCATCACGGCGGTCATCTCCGCTAATCCGGATATCAAACAGGATTATTTTGCACAAATCGCTGAAGGTCTATTCAGAAAAAACACCGCTCTACGTAATATCGCTGCAGCGCCGGATATGGTCATTTCCATGGTATACCCCATGGAAGGCAACAAGGAAGTACTGGGCCTGAACTATCTCAGCCACCCGGCACAAAGATCCGCTGCCATCCGCGCCAGGGACAGCGATCAGGCCATCCTTGCCGGACCCATCCCTCTTGTCCAGGGCGGAACAGGCATTATTCTCAGAGAACCGGTTTTCATACTGGATGACCCGGATGACATACCCTGGTTTTGGGGGCTGGTTTCTTCCGTTATTGACGTAAATACCCTTTATCGTCAGGCGGGAATCGATACTCCCCAGCCTCATTACTTGCTGGCTATTCGTGGCCGTGATGGCACCGGCGCAGAAGGTCCGGTGTTTTATGGTGATGAAAATCTGTTCTCAGCAAATCCCGTAACCAGCGAAATCACCCTGCCCGGTGGCGCCTGGCAACTGGCCGCAATTCCGGTGAATGGCTGGAATATAACAACAACTACGATATGGATTATTCGATTGCTGGGCTTGCTGCTGGCTATCGCTACTTCAATGGGTATTTATCTGATTTTTCGAAGCAAAACCATCCTTACCCAAACCAATACCAAGTTGAATACACTGCTCGACACCATACCTGACCTGGTTTGGCTGAAGGATCCTAAGGGTGTTTATCTAACATGTAATCCCCGGTTCGAACAATTGATTGGGCTTAAGAAAAGCGAGTTGAAAGGTAAAACAGACTACGATTTAGTCACGAAAGAGCTGGCTGATTTCTACCGCAGCAAGGACCAGGCAACCCTGGATTCCGGCATATCCACAATCACTGAAGAATGGATGACTTTTGTATCCGATGGCCATAAGGAGCTGGCAGAAACCATCAAAACGCCCGTGTTAGGCTCTGACGGTAACGTGATCGGTGTACTGGGTATAGCTCGTGACATCACCGACCGTAAACACGCGGTACAACATGCTAATAAACTTAACAGGTTATATGCCGTATTAAGTGGTATTAACGAAGCCATCATTCGCCTGCGCGAGCCGGAAGCACTTTATAGAGAAGCCTGCCGCATCGCTGTTGAAGCAGGGAACTTCCGCATGGCCTGGCTGGGGCTGGTCGACGAATCCGAAAACACAATAAAACATGTCGTTCATGCCGGCGAAGTGAGCGGCTATCTGGATCATTTACAAATATCCCTGGCAAACGATGAGCTGGGACGAGGCCCTACCGGAGAAGCATTAAGGCAAGGCACACATGCAGTGTGCAACGACATTGAAAATAATCCGTGCATGAAACCCTGGCGGGATGCAGCATTAACACGGGGTTATCGTGCGTCAGCCGCATTCCCTTTGATCGTAAATGGCAAGATACGTGGCGCCTTCAATTTATATGCCGACACTCCCGGCTTCTTCGATGAAACAGAATTACGTTTACTTGATGAACTGGCAAACAACATTAGTTTTGCTCTTGAATTTGCAGAAAATGAAACACAGCGACGCGAACATGAACAGGAAATTAAACGCCTGCATGCCTTGCTCAATGCGCTGGTTGAAGAAGCAACAGACTCCATCTTCGTTAAAGATCGGGATGGTCGTTATATAGTTTGTAACAAGGCAACATGTCATTTACTCGGCAAAACCCGTGAACAAATTTTGTTCCATACAGATTTTGATTTATTTCCGAAAGAACTGGCCCAACGCTTTCGCGATGATGACCTGCGCATCCAGCAAGCGCGTATCACTGAGAACTTCGAAGAACCTGTCATTACTTCCAAAGGCACTTCTTATCACCTGACGACAAAAGGTCCACTGATTATTGATGGAGCAATATCCGGAGTTTTTGGTATATCCCGCGATATTAGTGACCGAAAACAGACTGAACGAGAACTGCTCCAGCAGAAAGATTTGCTGGAACGGACAGGTAGCCTTGCCAAGGTTGGTGGTTGGCAATTTGATGTTGCCACCATGAATGGTAGCTTGTCCGCGGAAACTGCTCGCATCTTTGACCTTGAGCAAAATTCGCAGCAGATCAACGTAGCTCAGGGTATCAATCACTATATTGGTGAATCTCGCGCATTAATCGAGCAGGCCATACAAGACGCCATAGAACATGGAAAAGCTTACGACCTGGAACTTGAAATTGAGACCAAACGCGGTGCTTCCAAATGGGTGCACACCATGGGTAAACCGGTATTTGAACATGGCAAGGTAGTTCGTATTCAAGGCGCTATTCAAGACATCACTTCGCGTAAACAAGCTGAAATCCTTGCCACTCAACGGGAACTTATGCTGGATTCAGTATTCCAGGCCATTCCCGATCTGTTCTTCCTGATGGATAAAGACGGCACTATTCTGGACTATCGCGCACAAAAAAACGCGGTACTTTATATTCCGCCGGAGTCCTTTCTGGGAAGGCGCATGACAGAGATAATGCCTGAAAATATAAGCAAACTTTTCATGCAAAACTTTGAAACACTGTACCAGCAAAACAAACTGGTCAGTTACGAATACGATATGACTCTGCCTGATGGCGAACATCGATATGAAGCGCGTATGAATAAACTCTCCGAGAGTACACAATGCGTTGCCATTATTCGCGACATTACTGATCAATATCATGCACGCAAGGCGCTGCTTGAAAGCGAAACACGTTATCGCTCTCTATTGGAAAATGCTCCTTTCCCGGTTGTTCTCACCCGTATTCGGGATGGCATATTGCGTTATGGAAACAATCGAGCAGAACTACGTTTCGGCATAACCCGCGAAAACGGGATTGGCCAAGCTGCAAGCCGATTCTACCAGGATCCGGATGAACGTCAGAACTTCCTTGAACATCTCCTGCGTGATGGCAGTGTATACGAACAGGAAGTACGCATGATGGATATACATGGCCAACCATTCTGGGCTTTGCTATCTGCTTCCATTGTAGATTTTGAAAATGAACCGACGATTTTTACTGCCATCAACGACATTACAAAACACAAGAAGGCTGAAGAAGATATACGCCACCTTGTTCATTACGATGCACTCACAGGCTTGCCTAATCGCACCCTGCTGAATGATCGTATTGAACATGCCATCAGTATGGCGGAACGTAACAAACAACCGGTCGCCTTGATGTTCATTGACCTGGATCGCTTCAAAAATATCAATGATTCCCTCGGACATCAGGCTGGTGACCAAATGCTGATCGAGGTCGCCAAACGCCTGAAACTGGTTGTGCGCAAGGAAGATACCGTCTCACGACTGGGGGGTGATGAATTTATACTGTTACTGCCAAATACAAATTTTGACGGTGCAGCTCATGTCGCCGAAAAGATCATACAGTCCATGTCCAAACCTTTTCTGATACATCAACATGATCTGGGCATTACGCCATCTATAGGTATTGCCATTTACCCCAATGATGGCGTCAATCCCGATTCACTCATGCAGTGTGCTGACTCGGCCATGTATCGCGCCAAACGCACCGGCCACAATACATTCTGCTTCTTTACCGCGGAAATGCATGTTCAAGCCAGTCGCACTTTGCAACTGGAAAACGCACTCCGGCGTGCACTGCAGCGCAATGAACTCCTTTTGCACTATCAACCCCAAATCGATATTGCAAGCCAGGAAATTATTGGTTGCGAAGCATTATTACGCTGGAACCATCCAGACTTCGGTATGGTTTCTCCCGCTGAATTTATTCCTATCGCTGAAGACAGTGGCCAAATACTAACCATTGGCGAATGGGTGCTACGAACTGCCGTGCAACAGAATTATGCATGGCAAAAGGCTGGTTTGAAACCACTGGTCATGGCAGTCAATATATCCGCAGTACAATTCCGCCAGATAGGATTAACTGCATTAGTGAATCAGATTCTGCATCAATATAAACTGCCATCTAAATATCTTGAGCTTGAACTGACAGAAAGCATTACCATGGAAGACCCTGTCGTCGCCGTTGACATCATGGAACGCCTGCATAAACAGGGCATTAAACTATCCATTGACGATTTCGGTACCGGCTATTCGTCTCTTTCCTATCTCAAACGATTTAAAATAAATAAACTAAAAATAGACCAGAGCTTTGTACGCAATATTATTAATGACTCGAATGACGAAGCAATTGCCAGTGCAGTTATCAAACTGGCACAAAGCTTGAACCTGCGTACCATTGCAGAAGGTGTGGAAACACAACAACAACTGGATATTCTACGCAGTAAAGGCTGCAATGAAATACAGGGTTATTTCATTAGCAAACCATTGACAGCTGATCAGTTCGAAGCCATGT
Organism: Gammaproteobacteria bacterium; assembly: GCA_041592495.1. Lineage (GTDB taxonomy): Bacteria > Pseudomonadota > Gammaproteobacteria > SZUA-229 > SZUA-229 > JBFHPZ01. The sequence continues at coordinate 5,227 of JBFHPZ010000109.1, forward strand.
TACGGTCGCATCAACAAAATCTAAATAATTAAAATATTAAAGGGACAGCCTGGCAAACCAGGCTGCTTGATGAATCGCCGATCTTTAGTGTGCTCGCAACAAAAATCAGATCTCAACGGCTGAGACTATATAACGCTGTGACCCTCCTGGATTGATTGCATCGAAGGGATAACAGGTAATCAGACTTAATCGCGCATTGATTTCATCACTCAATACACTCGCGTTATTAGCATCCATAATAATCGCGCTTTCAACTGCATATTTTTTAAGCTTGCCTTGCTGAGTTTCTATATGTATCACATCGCCATTTTGTAAATACTTTAAAAACCTGAAATGGGTATCGCGATGCCCACTGATGAAACTGTTACCGGTTTCACCAGGCAATACCGATGCAAAATTATAGCCGGGACCGAATGCAAGGACGCGACCACTATCACCTGCCAACACAATCATTTCAACACCCAGCCGTGGCACTTGCAGTCGTGCAATCGGCCAGGTGTCTGCCCACGGCCATGGGGCAACATGCTGTTCTCCGTTACGTGTTTTCATCCAGGCCCGCTCCAGTAACACCTGTGCCAGTTCGGCTTTGACATGAACATACAAGCCCTGCGCAAGCTGCCACATTCCCGCAGTTATCATCAGTACAACAACAAATACTTTCCATTTGTTATGTATGCGCGACAGGACAGATTGTGTTTTGTGTGTCGCCTGAAGTTTCAATGCATTTTCTATCATTTTGCATACCTGCGATACCCAATACTCAAACCAGCCAGCATCAGCAGGATAATACCAGTCAACATATTTAACTCGGCGGGTGTTGCTGTTTGTGGTAAACGCCCAAAGATTTTCTGGTACTGCTGACCATGGGGCAAATTAACTGGCATATTTTTACTGCTTAGCGACTCATGTGCAGGTCGCGTAGGCATAATATCCACTGCAACCAGGCTGGTATACTGACTAACCAGATGATGGTTCAGCGCAAGCTTAACTACATCTTCGCGTACCTTATTTTTATCTGCCCCTTCATGAAGGCTATCCATGAGCGCAGCGATTTTACTTCGCGCCCAGAACACGCCAATGCCTTTCGCAGATTGTCCCTGTTGCAAATTAAGCGTAGCCTGCCAGGGCGCAGATTGACGCTCACCTTCAATTACCAGCTGATGCAATGGCTGAGAAGATTTCACAGCTAATATCAACGGCTCACCCTGGTAAAGATCCGGGATGCGTGCAGGCCAGACTTCAACATCCACATTGGCTGGAAATTGCACCCGAACATTCATCATCACCGGACTTTCCAGTTTCGCGAACAGCTCTGACATTTTCTGTTTCACTTCACTGACATCACTGATATAGGTAAAACTGCCACGCCCGAATAGAGCCGCCTTACGCATAAAGTAACTATTAGGCGCTGAACCTATGCCAACCGTAAACAAGCGGGATTTGCCAAGCTGTTGCTTAATGATGTCAAATAATGCCGATTCATTACCCACACTACCGTCGGTTATAAATATAACCTGTCGAACATGCTGATAGTCAGTTTGGTTGTGTAGTGCCGCCAGTAAAGCCGGCGCCATTTCCGTACCGCCGTCTGCCTGTAATTGATTAACATACTGACGTGCCTGTTGTAGATTTGTTGAGCTGGCCTTTTGTGTCTGACCAAACAAATGATCCGTGACTGAATTAAATTGAATGATATTGAACCGGTCTCCTGACCTTAATTGATCGAGCGCCATTAACAAGGCGCGTTTCGCCTGGTCCATCGATACGCCTGACATGGAACCGGATGTGTCGA
>JBFHPZ010000110.1:0-6999 GCA_041592495.1 Gammaproteobacteria bacterium
ATGAAATCGTTTTGTAACTGAAACATTTTAAGCAATGATCTTTCAAGCGCAGGCACATTATGCTTTTCTATGCTTCCATACAGTGATTCAGATACATTTATTAATTCAGCATTAAGACCTGTGTTTTCATCAAGACCTAATTCAATCTGAACTTCTGCAGCACGTATAAATCTTTCACGATAAGTTTCAAATGCATCACCGAGATCAGTTATTACACTTAGCTCTTTTTCGTCTTTAACAAGATTTGTTAAGTTTTTAAGATTTTGACTTGCCACGATAATGCGTGTATCGAATTTACCAAGGAATATGGGGTACTTTTTAAGATAGAACTCACTCTCATTACGCCTTGCGTTCAATAAGTCCACCTGCACTTCATGAATACCATTCTCGAACTTTGTCATCTTTTCTGAAATTTGAACGGCTTCTTTTTCTGCTTCAAGCACCTGATAATATGCGCCACCAATTACTGCGAAGCCAAGCAACAAGCCGACCAATAACCCCATCAGTTTTTTTGTAATCCTGATGTTATCAAGGCTCCAATTAAGAGGCAGATTTTTTCCACCTGACTTAAATATTTTCATGACTCCAACCTCCGGCATAAAATTCAAACATTATATGGATACTCTCATAAATTAATTGCAAGCTAAGAACACTAGAGTCTTTTAATCTTCATACCGCAACCTGCTGTTTAATTGATTCAAAGTAGCCGATATGATCAATACTGATCCACATTTGATCTTCGACTGTATATACTTCAGTTACATATTCTGAAAGACCCGCAGGCATTTGCGGTGAGTACGAGAGTTTTTTCCACTTTGCAACATCACAAACACGAGGCAAACTATCAATCAAAACACCAATTGAATTGATGCCTTTATCTAATATCAGAAGATTTAGTTTTTTTGATTTATTACTGGGAAAACCTAGCAAGTTTTCCATATCAAACACGGGGATTAAATTGCCTCTGGAATTCGCCATTCCTCTAAACCATGAAATAGTGTTAGGCACGGGGTATATATTGAAATTTTTCATGACTTCACTGAGCGTTTTCTCAGCTATCAGAAAGCCAATGTCGCCAATTTTGAATCCATAGCGTTTAACTACATTCTCTTTAACCGGCAAATCAAGATGCAATAAATTTGCATCTTGATTACTAAATCGAGTAAGGGCCTCTTCTGGCAACAGAAACTGATTTTGCTTTTCACTCATCATCTGCTGCCAGGTATTTAACTATGCTTATAACCATTAGTTCATGTCGGTAATTTGATCGAGTATTTGCTCAGGCGTATATGGTTTGGTAATAAACGCTTTACCACCCTGCAACTCCGCCCACACCCTGTCTGCTTTTTGATTTTTGCTGGTTACAAAAACCACGGGGATATTCTTAGTGGCACTGTTTTGCGTTATTTCCCGGCATGCATCGTAACCATCTGCGCCTTCCATAACTATATCCATAAATATAAGATCAGGCCTTTCGGCCTTGGCCAGCGCGACTGCTTCATTTCCGGATGTAGCCGTTAATACTGAATAACCTGCATCAGAAACAATCGTACGTATATTAGCCAAATCAGTGGGTGAGTCATCGACCAATAATACTTTGTTAATTGTCATTACAATTCCCTCATGTTTAATTAATACTTCACTTTTAAAGCTGCAATATCTTTAGCGGATATTCCATGCAAATAATTCTAGAAACTATTCTTTAGTTTCGATATAGGATATTTACTCAATATTTATCTCACTTTTATGAGGCTGCTTGTGGAATATATTTTCTAGCAATAGTCTGGAACTCCTCATGCCTCAGAGGTTTTGTCAAATATGTATCACAACCTGACAATGTTCCTTTAACCTTATCAAAAGGCGAAGACTTACCTGTAAGCATAATGACGGGTGTATTTTTTGATCGAACGTCTTTTTTAAGTGATTTACATACTTTGTAGCCATCCATACCTGGCATGACTACATCAAGGAAAATTATGTCGTAAATCCTGTCACGTGATAACGCAAGAGCCTGCTCTCCATTTTCGGCCAGCTCGACTTTTGCACCCATCATTTTCAGTTCAATCTCAAGTTGTTTTCTAACAGGCTGGCTATCATCAACCACCATTGCCGTAAATCTGTAATCATCACCGGTTTTTGAGTTTGCGATTTCTTCAAGGAATGTACTGGAAAGATTGGCGTCATCGGCTGTCCTGCCAATGGTGAGCTCAGGAATATAATTCATCTCTTTAACGGTAATTGTGTCGAATACACTTAATACCTGGGATGCTCTGAAGGGAACATCCAGCTGATAAATGTTATTAGCCTTAACCTTACGCTTACCAGCAAATACTGTTGGGACTTTTGGGTATTTATCCAAACCCAGAAACCGCCTGCACCAATAGGCTATGGAATCATCGTTATCTGAACTGACGATGTATAATTTGTCTGGTTCGGGTTCGCTGTCTTTTGTCAGAACATAACTTCGGGCGACTCCTGAGGATATCCTTAATTTCAGCAGGCGATCTAGCATTTGTCTGTCTTTCTCAGCTATGCCAATCAGGCAAACCTTGAAAAGTTGAGCTTCACTCATTGATCTACCTTTAATAGGAATGTTGATGTATCCAGCCAGAACATATCTTCCACAGAATAGCCATGGTCAAGAAATAGCCAGTACAGAATGAACAATAGACCGATAAAATCTATTCCTACATAGGAAATATTCCCAAATTAGAAAATATGTATTAAATGGTCATTTATTTGTATAGCAATGATTTGTAGGATTGATATGGGTAATAATCCTGCCCTTCAATAGCAGGATGCTATTGAAGGGCATTCACTTCTAGCATCGTGGGGTAATAGACTTCACGATAAGCTGTTAAAGAACCAATAAACTGAACTCTTCTATACCCCGGCTCCAAGTGCCAGTTTTTTTAGCTCATCAATTTTATCCCTGAGGGCAGCAGCTTCTTCAAATTCCAGATTACGGGCATGCTCATACATGCGCTTTTCTAGTTTATCGATTTCGTGACTGGCCTGCTCGGGCTTCATATGGGCATATTCCCCGGCGTGTTCGGCCACCTTAAGATACTTTTGCTGATAACGTTGCTCATAGCCCGCTTCCATAATATCGGTAATCGATTTCTGGATACCCTTGGGGGTAATACCATGCTGCTTGTTATGGAGCTGCTGTTTCTGGCGACGGCGCTCTGTCTCTTCGATTGCCCGTTGCATAGAACCAGTAATTTTATCGGCATAGAGTATGGCCCTGCCATTCAGGTTTCTGGCAGCCCGGCCTATGGTCTGGATTAATGAACGATCGGAACGCAGAAAACCTTCCTTGTCCGCATCTAATATGGCCACCAAAGACACTTCCGGCATATCCAGACCTTCCCGTAACAGGTTTATACCCACCAGCACATCAAACTCGCCCAGGCGTAAATCACGAATGATTTCCATGCGCTCTACCGTATCTATATCCGAATGCAGGTAACGCACTCGTACACCATGCTCGGTTAAATAATCGGTGAGATCTTCGGCCATACGCTTGGTCAGTGTTGTGATGAGCACCCTTTCATTCTTAACAACACGCAAATTGATTTCAGACAACACATCATCTACCTGGCTAGCAACCGGGCGTACTTCCAGTTGCGGGTCGACCAAACCTGTAGGCCGCACGACCTGTTCCACGACCTGTTGCGCATGTTCTTTTTCATACGGACCCGGGGTGGCCGATACAAAAATGGTCTGGGGTCGCATTTTTTCAAATTCATCAAACCGCAGGGGACGATTGTCCAGCGCAGACGGCAGACGAAAACCGTAGGTCACCAGGTTTTCCTTACGAGATCGATCACCCTTGTACATACCCCCAAGCTGCGGAATTGTGACGTGGCTCTCATCTATCACCAGCAGGGCATTATCGGGTAGATAATCATATAAACAGGGCGGTGGTTCGCCGGGTGCTCGCCCGGATAGATAACGGGAGTAATTTTCGATGCCATTGCAATAACCGAGTTCACGCATCATTTCTATATCCAGTTGCGTGCGTTGTTCCAGGCGTTGCGCTTCGACCAGTTTGTTATTGTCATACAACTCTTTTAAACGTTCCCGGAGCTCCTCCTTGATACTGTCGAGGGCTTCTTCAATGGTATGGCGCGGGGTTACATAATGGGATTTAGGATAAATAGTGAGTCTTGCCACCTTGCGTAGCACTTCACCGGTCAATGGATCAAAAAAACTCAGTTGTTCAATTTCATCATCAAACGATTCGACACGTACCGCTTCCTTATCGGAATCTGCGGGATGGATATCAATAACCTCTCCCCGTACACGATAACAACCACGCTGCAGCTCAATATCGTTTCGCGTATATTGCATCTCTGCCAGACGACGTAACATATCTCGCTGATTGATTCGATCACCTCGCACCAGGTGCAAGACCATGCTCAGGTAAGATTGCGGATCACCCAAACCATAAATTGATGAAACCGTTGCCACAATGATGGTATCTTCGCGTTCCAAAATGGCCTTGGTCGCCGATAACCGCATCTGCTCAATGTGGTCATTTATCGAAGCATCTTTTTCGATGTAGGTATCACTGGAAGGAACATAGGCTTCGGGCTGGTAATAATCGTAATAAGATACAAAATACTCTACTGAATTATCGGGGAATAGCTCTTTCATTTCACCGTATAACTGAGCCGCCAGTGTCTTGTTTGGCGCCAGAATCAGAGTTGGTCGCTGTACACGTTCGATAACGTTGGCCACGGTAAATGTTTTGCCCGAGCCGGTAACACCCAAAAGCGTTTGATCAGCCAAACCATCGACCAGGCCTTCACATAATTTTTTTATCGCCTGGGGTTGATCTCCCGCAGGTTCGTTGCTCGTATGGATTTTAAAAAGCGTGGACATACTCTACAATTACAAGGTTGAAAAAAAGTTAACCAATCACCGGGAACAAAGACATTGGTCATTCAAACATCCAAGCGCGTACAACGCGTAAAACCTTCTCCAACACTTGCCGTAACCGCCCTCGCAAATCAGCTGAAAGCAGAAGGTCGTGATGTCATCGGTCTTGCCGCAGGTGAACCCGATTTCGATACGCCTGATCATGTCAAACAAGCGGCAATCAAGGCGATCAATGATGGCTTCACCAAATACACTGCAGTGGATGGAACTCCCGGCCTGAAAAAAGCCATTATAAACAAGTTCCAGAATGAGAATGGCCTGAGTTACCAGGCAAACCAGATTCTGGTGTCCTGTGGTGGCAAGCAAAGTTTTTATAATCTGTGCCAGGCATTGCTCAACCCGGGGGATGAAGTCATTATCCCGGCGCCTTATTGGGTGTCTTATCCGGATATGGTAATGCTGGCAGACGCCGAGCCTGTCATTGTACAGGGCGACCAGTCACAGGGCTTTAAAATTACGGCCGAACAACTGGAAACAGCCATTACCAGCAAGACCCGTTTGTTTGTACTGAATAGTCCATCAAATCCATCCGGTAAGGCCTATAGCAAAGCTGAATTAAAAGCACTGGGTGCGGTACTGAAAAAACATCCACATGTTCTGATTGCGACCGATGATATGTATGAACACATCATCTGGACCGATGAAGGATTCAATAACATCCTCAATATCTGCCCTGAACTCTATGACCAGACCATCGTATTAAATGGTGTATCCAAGGCCTATGCCATGACCGGCTGGCGAATCGGTTATGCGGCAGGACCTGCGGGACTGATAAAGGAAATGAACAAGGTCCAGTCGCAAAGCACATCCAATCCAACATCTATTTCTCAAGTTGCCGCGCAGGCAGCCCTGGAAGGCGATCAATCCATGTTGAAAAAGATGAATGATGCCTTCCATCAGCGCCACGACTTTGTGCTGAGTAAATTACAAACCATGGATGGCGTCGAAAGCCTCTCTAGCGATGGCACCTTCTATATCTTCCCAAGCTTCCACCAGGTTATGGCCAGGATGGGCATAGATGATGACATCAAACTGGCTGAAAAAATGCTGGCGGATGTCGAGGTTGCCCTGGTCCCCGGTTCTGCATTCGGTAGCCCGGGACATATGCGTATCTCCTTTGCCACCGACCTGAAAACCCTGGAGAAAGCACTTGAAAGAATAGGCAATTTTGTCGCCAGTGGCAGTTGACCTGATGGGGCCAAACCGGTAGGATAGCGCCCCTCAAGACACCTAGTCTATTCCCCGATAGCTCAGTCGGTAGAGCAAATGACTGTTAATCATTGGGTCCGTGGTTCGAGTCCACGTCGGGGAGCCAAATTCAAAAGCCTCACCTTTCGGTGAGGCTTTTTTTATGGTTCCTTAGTCGCCACCCTGGCGATAATTGGGCTTCTATCAATGTTTATGAGCCAAAACAAGGCAAATCGCCGTATTCTTCCCTAATCTTAAGTTAAGCCATCACTCAGGTAAGAGATATGAATGACTACACCAACATCCTGGTTGCAATTGATTTTTCTGATGCCGCCAATACTGTTATTGAACGTGCAAAAGATATCGCCCGTCGCAACAATACCGGTTTAACCCTGCTTCATGTTGTTGAATATTTACCGCCCATCGACATAGCTTATGAGCCGGTAATGACTTCATCCTGGGTTGTTGATGAAAATGAACTGATCTCACAGGCCAAGGCTAACCTGCAAAAGTTTTGTAGCAAACATGGTATGGACAAGGTCCAGCAAGTAGTGGTTGTTGGTACACCCAAGTATGAAATTACCGAATATGCGAAACAGCATCTGTGTGATCTCATTATCATGGGATCCCATGGCAGACACGGCTTTGGTTTATTACTGGGCTCAACCGCCAATGGCGTTTTGCATCACATGCCCTGTGATGTAATGGCTATAAAAATAGAAGACAAGTAATCGAAGCAGTACATGGCCGAAGCAGTCAAGACTACTCCGGCATGAACGTTAATCACAAAGTTTTAGAGCCTTAAGGTATCTACAGAATTCATCCTTGAGTTCGACATGTTTCAGTGCCAGCTCAACATTGGCC
>JBFHPZ010000111.1:0-6992 GCA_041592495.1 Gammaproteobacteria bacterium
AGTAGCTTGAATCCTTTGAATCCCTTAAACAAACCTGATCCATGGGAAGCCAACGCACTGAATTCTTTCAAAAACGGCACCAGCGAAATAACTGAAATATCCGAAATCAATGGAAAACCCTATTTAAGATTAATACATGCACTGACCATGACAGAAAATTGCCTGTATTGTCACCAGCAGCAGGGATATAAAGAAGGCGACATCGCCGGCGGAGTCAGTGTCTCCGTTCCACTACTCAAGCTTGAGCAATCGGCAGATAACAAGATTACTTTAATCGGTTTTGGGCATGGTGGCTTATGGATTATGGGTTTAATAGGGATTGCAATAGGAAGCCGTAAACTCAGCCGTGGTATTGAAGAAAGTAACCGTGCATATATGGCACTGGGTGAAAATGAGGCGCGCACCCGAGCCATTCTCAGTACATCACTAGATGCCATTATCACTATTGATGCTCACGATAAAGTCATGAACTGGAATAAACAGGCAGAGTCGATTTTTGGCTGGCCATCAACAGAGACGATAGGCAAAAGTCTTGCTGAACTAATTATTCCGCCTGAATTTCGCCAAAGGCATCAGCAAGGCATTCGCAAATATCTGGATAGTGGCCGGAGCACGATATTAAGTAAGCGCATGGAAGTCACTGCCTTGAAAAAAGATGGCACTGAGTTCCCGGTAGAGCTCACCATCGCCCCCATTACAATAGCAGGAAAGCCAGCATTTAGTTCATTTATACGGGATATTAGCAAACAGAAAACAGCCTCGGCAAAAATTAACAAGGATTATCACTCACAACGTGTTATTGCTTCCGTTCTTGAAATTTCTACCAAACCAATTCCTTTTAAAGAAAAACTTGAACAGTCTCTTGACTCTATTCTTTCAACACCCTGGTTGACTCTACAGGGTACCGGAATGATTTTTGTGGTGGAAAAGAATACAGAGCGCCTGATAATGGCAGCACAAAGAGGTGTTTCCGAACGTATACAACAACAATGTGGTAACGTAGATTTTGGCGAATGTCTTTGCGGCATAACGGCAAAACAACAACAGGCAGTTTTTTCCAGCTGTCTGGATAAAGATCATACCGTGAGACATGAAGGCATGAAGGAACATGGCCATTATTGTATACCCATCAGTTCAGAAGACAGACTCATGGGTGTGCTCAATCTTTATCTGGATCACGGCCATGAAAAGAATGATGAAGAGCTGATTTTCCTTAATACTATTGCCAACACACTGGGCAATATGATTCAAAACAATAGAAGTGAGGAGAAACTCCAGCACTACGCCTACTATGATGAGTTAACCGACTTACCCAATCGCACGTTGTTTATTAATCGATTACAACAATGCATAAAACAAACCCGTAGAAATCCTGCACACACATATTCAGTGCTTTTTCTTGACCTTGATCGATTCAAGAACATAAACGACAGCCTCGGGCATGCCGTCGGCGATCAAGTCCTGGATAGTGTTGCCGAACGTCTGAGCGAATGCGTTCGTCAAACAGATACAGTCGCAAGACTTGGTGGTGATGAGTTTGCCATTTTACTGGAAGATATCGAAGATATTTCAACAGCCTATCGCACCGCCGGCAGAATTCATCAAGCGTTAATTGATCCCTTACAATTACTACGCCATGAAGTTTACACATCAACCAGTATCGGCATTGTCCAAGGCCAGGCATCATATGAAACACCTAGCGAACTGTTACGAGATGCCGATATCGCCATGTATCGTGCCAAGCAAAAAGGCAATGGACATACTGAAATATTCGATGAAAAAATGCATGCCCATGCAGTCAAATCTCTCAGCATTGAAACCGAATTACGTCGTGCTCTGGAAAGACAGGAATTCAGCATTCATCTTCAACCGATAGTGTCTATACAACATCACCGCATTATTGGTTTTGAATCCTTGCTGCGTTGGAATAATCCCGATCGAGGCCTGATATCACCTGCCGAGTTTATACCTATTGCGGAAGAAACCGGACTTATCAACGAAATTGGACTCTGGGTACTTCAAGAATCCTGCGGACTTATCAAACTATGGAACAATAGACACCCGGAGTACAAGTCATTATATGTCAGCGTTAACCTGTCTCCAGTTCAGTTTCTCAGGAAGGATCTGGTCTCAAAGATAGACAACATTCTTCATTCGATTTCATTTGATACAGCCAATCTGCGCCTGGAAATCACTGAAAGCATATTGATGGAAAACCCTGAAACTGCTACACAAATGCTACAGGATCTGAAAAACCGGAACATTCGCTTATATCTGGATGATTTTGGTACTGGTTATTCTTCATTGAGTTATCTTCATCAGTTTCCATTCGATACACTTAAAATAGACCGAACATTTATCAACAAACTGGCAACAGGCAAAGAACACATCGGAATGGTTAAAACGATTATTGCAGTTGCCAGAAACTTTAATATGGATATCATTGCCGAGGGAGTAGAAACCCTGGAGCAATTATCTATATTAAAAAAACTTGGCTGCCACAATATTCAGGGTTATTATTTTTCACCACCTGTATCTATTGCTGACGCAGAAAAAATGTTAACAAGCTCTGTTTTTAAAAACGACATGTAACTAAATCAATAACAGCATCCAGCAAATTTTCCCTGCCTGCAGTGTTAGATTTCTTATTCTATATCAGTTAATTAAATCTGCCCCCTGCGCTTTAGCGCAAGATATTCGTTAATCAGGTCAACATGTAACAAGTGTGGCAGAGAATCCGCCACAAAGACTCCCTGTTTACGTAGTGTTTCCAGCAGGCGGTGACGTCTGAATATAAATTCGTTTGCTGATGCGAAGGAAAGTGCTGTATCGAAATTATGTACAGGTTTGTGGATTATCCTGTCCAGAAACTGTTCACGTAGATTGGCTACTATGACCAGATGCTGTTTTGAAATAAGCTGAATAGCCGGTTTCAGGTCATCTGCATCTTCATCGTGCAGATTGGTAATGAGCACCACCAGGGAACGCTTGCGATGCTGGTTTAACAATCGCTGGGCCGCCTGGCTAAAGTCACTGGTGTCGGTACTGCTGTGCAAATCATACACCTGGTTCAGCAGGGTATTGATGCTATGCTGGCCTTTAATGGGTGAAATCCATCGCTCTGTTCCTGCAAAAGTCATAAGCCCCACTGCATCACCCTGTCTCAGGGCTACGTGGCTGGTTAACAGAAATGCATTCAACACATGATCAAAATGATTCAGCAAACCCTCTTTAGCGTGCATACGTCTGCCACAATCCAGTAAAAAAATAACATCCTGGTCACGCTCATCCTGGTATTCCCGGGCAATGGGTTTACGCATCCTGGCAGTCGCTTTCCAGTCAATCTGGTTGATAGAGTCACCTTCACGAAATTCTCTTAACTGATGAAAATCCAGACCCTGGCCACGACGTTGTTTCACATGTATGCCCATCTGTCCAATATGGTGATGCAGGCCCAGGGTTTTGAAATGGGAAATGGAACGGAAGTTGGGGTAGATCTTTACCGTATCCGGTTGATGTCGCTTTATGTAGAATTGCCATAGCTTCAGTCGTGATAAAACACGCATGCAAATCAAACCAAAGTGGGCGTCTCCTCGTTTAATCGGTAACACATTGTAGACAAGGTCTGCGTGTTCATTTGCGCCCAGGATGAGTTGCCGTGGTATGCCACTCGCTTCCACCTCATCCGGATACTGGTCGGTAAGCTGTATTTCGACTGACCGGTTTAGTTTATTTTGAATAGTAATACCAATTTCATTATTAACACCCAGCGCAAGGCTACCCGGTATCGTTCTGCTGGCGTGGATTAACTTAACATCGCTTTTCCAGTAAACGCCATCGATCATTACAGCAATCGCAATCACCAGGCTCATTAACCACCAGCCTGTGCTTATAGCTTGCATTAGATCTTCGGGTAGAAATAACCGGCCAATCGCAATGGCAATCGACAGCAGCAATACTATGCCGAGAATATATAAAAGTTGTTTACCTGGCCTCATAACGGGGCGCTTCTACCGAGTCAAGGATGTTGCGAAGAATATCATCGGTACTTAGTCCATCAATTTCCACATCAGCCGACAAGGAAATACGATGACGCATCACCGGTATCGCGACAGCCTTGATATCGTCCGGCAACACAAAGTTTCGTTCGTTGAGTAAGGCATGGGCACGCGCACAACGCACGATGCCGATACAGGCCCTGGGGCTGGACCCCTGTATAATCGCCGGGCTTTGCCGTGTGGCTCTTACCAGGCGTACTGCATATTTGATAATTTCTTCATCAACAACAATGCGTGTGAGGCTACGCTGCAAGGTCATGATGAACTGGGTATCGCAAATGGGTGACAGATTTCGGGATTGCAACAGGTCATCAAATTCATCCTGGCAAATCTGGCGCGTTAAATTGACTTCATCGTCGTACTCGGGAAAATCGATAAATATTTTCATCAGGAATCGATCAAGCTCGGCTTCCGGCAAGGGATAAGTGCCCTCCTGCTCTATGGGATTTTGTGTTGCCAACACCATGAACGGTTTGGGAATTTCCCTGGGAGTGCCTTCAATAGTTACCTGTTTCTCCTGCATCACTTCGAGCAGTGCCGCCTGGGTCTTGGCGGGTGAACGATTAATTTCATCAGCCAGTAGAAAATTGGTGAACACAGGCCCCTTACGAATATGAAACTGGCCTTCTTTCATGTTAAACAGAGTGTGACCGGTAATATCAGCCGGCATTAAATCAGGCGTAAACTGAATACGTTTAAACACTCCGTTAATGCAGGTTGCGAGTGTTTTGGCCAGCAATGTTTTACCAAGACCGGGAACACCTTCCACCAGAATATGGCCATTGGCGAGAAGCGCTATCAAGACCTGATCGACAACCTTATCCTGGCCAATCACTACCCCGCTGATGGCTTTCTTCAGGCCTGATACTGTCTGGTATATCACATCCATATCTAAAGAGTTTAAGGTCTCATCATTCATAATGTATTCCTGATTTTCTGTAAGTCGGTTACGATGTTCGTAAATTCTGATTCATCACCCGAGATGTCTCGATTAAATGCAGATTCAATACGGTCCGCTGACAAAGAGGTGTATTCCTGAATCAACTCCACCTGTTGTTGCAGATTCAATTGTTTGTAATTTGGAAAATGCATCTGCGTACGGTTTTTTATTTCATATCGCAAAGGTTCAATTAATTGTTCATATTTATGGTCACGCCATAGATACTCGCCACTGGCCCTGATATGTTCAGCCAGGGATTGATGTGCAATATCAGTGAATTGTCGAATCGAACCGAAACGACGACTGCGATATAACAGCCAGGCCATCAACAACACACCAAGGGTAAGAACCATTTCAGAGGCATATTGCCAGATAAAATAAAATATCGATGGCATATTGGCACCGTATAGCAGCACCACTTCTGAGTTCTTGTTACTCAGTAGCCATAATAGATAAGCATGATCGAGCTCATTAATTCGATCGGATCTCCAGATGCTGTTATCGGAAATAATGGACAATAATCCATCACCCAAGTCGAATTGCATAAAATGCACACCATATTCACTACCTGTCCAGTAGCCCGGCTCTACTCCTTCATATTTTGTATTTTCATTCTTATATAAACCTGGATGAGTTAACCCTGACTCTGATGAAAAATGCACTCTCACTGTCGTATCGATATCGGTAAACTTTAGAGTTGTGATTTCTGCATCAGGGATAATGCTCTGTTCTTTACTTTTTTCTTCTTTTTGTTTTTCTTTTTGCTTGTTATCCAGAATATCCTTATTTATTTTTTCAAGCTGCTCACTTAAGCGGGGCTGCTCTTCAGGTTTGGCTTCATCAGTCTCCTCATCTTTACTCAACTCATGGTTTTCCACATTAAATCGAGACAGCAGAAAGTCTTTATTGTCTTTATCATAAACAGGCGCAGCAACAATAAGATGACCACCTTGTTCAACCCATTCAAGGAGATTATCGACACGTTTTCGGGTCAATGTCTGGCTACTATTACTAATGAATACCATTCCATACGGAGGTAACTGTATTAGTTTGTCAAAATTGTCGCTGCTGGTAACCCGTACGCCTGTTTGTGCCAAAAACTGTTCAGCTGCAAGATAAGGATTACGACGCGCCTTTTTATCCCAGCCGAGGTCTTCCTGTTCTTCATAGGACTCGAATAAATAAAAAAAACTATACGTCGACAATGCAATCACAATTAGCGCCAGAATGAGAGGTAGTTTATTTTTCATTCACCGATACCTCATTCCACTGATTGCACAATACCTGGATCTGCTGCTCCAGAGGTATTTCATGGGCATAAGCAATCTGTTGCCAGATTCGGGTTAGCTGCAAGACATATTCAGTCAATTTCACATTACCAGACTGTTTAACAATGTTTGCACATTCCTGTTCAGTGTGGCCATCGTAAAACTGGAAGGCAAAACGATGTATTAACAAGGAAAGCGTAGAACGATATAACAGACCAATGGCTTCACGATGTTTGCCATGGCTCCATAACAACAGGGTTTGACCTGTCACGTCTTTCGGTATGCTGTCCTTACGTACATCAAGACCAAAAAGTATATCCGGTGGCGTAGATAGCTCGGCAGACTTTTTATTTCTCGTTGGAGCAATAATGTCGTAAAACTTGAGTATGCGATAGCTCAGATACAAAATGACAGCAATAAGACCCGCCCACAAAAGCACTTCTAGCATATTGGCAAAGCTGTAACCGGATGACTGATCTGGCTTTGTTGAGCCATCGCCAAATAATGACTCAAGAAACTTTATAAAACTGATAAGCCAGCCAGGCACACCCTGGTCATCGGTTTCATCAACATCAAAGTTCTTCAGTCGCCAGCCCTTGCTGGTCACTACATTATGAAAATCAGATCCTTCGAGCACTTCGTTTATTATTGTTTGGGATTGTTCCGGTGTCAGCGACTTTTCGGTATCGGCAGAGGCATCATGCGGCATGGAAAATATGGAAAGGC
>JBFHPZ010000112.1:0-6951 GCA_041592495.1 Gammaproteobacteria bacterium
CACGGCTTGCGCCACTACCCCCTCAAGATAGCGTGTCTACCAATTCCACCACATCGGCAATTTTGTTTTAAATTGTAATTGCCATCCATGGCTTCACAGTAGGGGTTTTATTCAACACCAGCCCAGACTTCCTGTCTGGTCGTTCGCGACTCCTATCCCGTCGCTCACCACATAAACTGGCTAAATTTAGTCACCTACTCCAGGTACATCGGATGGAGTGGCAGGTGCTTTATCCGCAACGGGTATATCTGTACTCTGATCGATCACAGCCGATTCAACTTTCTCGATAACGCTATCCGGTGCAGTACGATTACTCGCCATATTTGCCAGCACCAGACTGGAGATTATAAATAATGCGGCCAGTATGGCAGTGGTACGGCTGAGAAAATTAGCTGCACCACGAGCACCAAACATGGTTGCTGAGGCTCCACCACCCAAGGCTGCGCCAGCTTCTGCACCCTTACCTCGCTGTAATAACACCAGCCCGATAATGGCTAATGAAAGTAAAACATGTATTACAAGTAACGCTGTTTCCACCTATTGGTTTCCTTATTCTGCCGCTTTACAAATTGCCAGAAAATCTTCAGCCTTAAGCGATGCTCCGCCGATCAAGCCACCATCGATGTCTGATTGAGCCAGCAATTCAGCAGCATTTCCGGCATTCATGCTGCCGCCGTATAAAATTTGTACGCCATCCGCGACATTTGCATTCAATTTGCGAATTTTATCTCGAATAAATGCATGAACTTCCTGCGCCTGTTCTGGCGATGCAGTCTTACCCGTACCAATGGCCCAAACCGGCTCATAGGCAATTACACCATCCGCCAATGCTTCAACACCTTCAAGCGCAATGACTGCATCAATCTGCCTGGAGCATACATCATTGGTAATGCCCTGCTCACGTTCCTCCAGGGTTTCACCAATACAGAATATGGGCTTGATTCCATTGCGACGTGCCGCTGCAAAACGTCTGGCAACTAGCTCATCGCTCTCGCCATAAAGGGCGCGTCGCTCGGAGTGACCAATAATGGCATAGGCACAACCCAAATCATTCAGCATGGAACCGGCAATTTCACCGGTAAACGCACCTTTGTCCTGATCACATATATTCTGTGATCCAACATTGATCCTGGAGTCAGTGACATCAGCCGAAACTTGCGGAATATATACTGCAGGTGGGCACACAACAACTTGCGCTCTGGTAACAGCAGACATACCTGCTTTGATACCTGCAATTAATTCTTTAATGCTTTCACTGGAACCATTCATTTTCCAGTTGCCTGCAATCATTGGCTGACGCATAGGCTTAACTCTCCGTTATCTGTGTCTTTAAAAGGTGGCACAGTTTATAGGGGCCGGCAGTGAGTTGCAAGAATGTTAGGTCGTATTCCGCGCTGCAATCGGCTTTATCCCGCATGGGCAACCGATTCGGAAACCGCATCGGCGATTTGCTGGGCATAGTTACTGACAGATTTTTCATCTTCACCCTCAACCATGACCCGAATCAATGGCTCGGTACCTGATGGACGCAATAAAACACGACCCCGACCATTGAGTTTCGACTCCACATCCTTGACGGCGGTTTGTACGCCGGGTTCATTAACCGGATTGGTTTTAATGGGCAAAGGTACATTCACCAGACGCTGCGGCATTTTGACCATGCCTTCCAGAGCTTCTTTCAGGCTGACTTGTTTTTCAGCCAGATAGGCCATGACTTGCAGGGCTGAAACGATACCGTCTCCGGTGGTTGTTCTATCAAGACAGATTATGTGGCCAGATGATTCGCCTCCCAATGACCAGCCCTTGCCCCTCAGACATTCCAGCACATAGCGATCACCTACAGCGGTACGCTCGAACTGCAAGCCCATTTCCCGGATGGCCAGCTCCAGGCCCATATTACTCATCAGGGTGCCAGCAATACCTTGCTGCTTATCCCCGGCGGCCATTCTTGCCTTGGTAATGATATAGAGTATTTCATCACCATCGATAATCTGACCCTTGCTATCCACCATCATGACCCGGTCACCATCGCCATCGAAGGCAATGCCGATATCCGCCCGGTTCTGCAACACCGCCGCTGCCAGTGTATTGGGATGTGTCGAACCGCAGTCTTCATTGATATTCAGGCCATTGGGTTTGGCGCCGATACTGATCACCTCGGCACCGAGCTCCATAAATACGCTGGGTGCAATGTGATAGGTGGCGCCATGGGCACAATCCAGCACCACGCGAATGCCACTGAATTTGGTGCCAATGGGAATCGTTGCCTTGCAGGCTTCTATATAACGACCCTGGGCATCGGTGACACGTTCAGCCTTGCCCAGATTGGCGGAATCTACGGTTTCCATAGGTGATTCAAATACAGCCTCGATTTCTTCTTCCATTTCATCCGGCAATTTGGTGCCATCCGCGGAAAAAAACTTGAGACCATTATCGTAATAGGGGTTATGGGAAGCACTGATGACTATCCCGGCAGAAGCACGCAGGGTTCGGGTCAGATAGGCAATACCTGGCGTGGGCATGGGACCTAATACACGTACATCCACACCGGCAGCAGACAGGCCGGCTTCCAGCGCAGATTCGAACATGTAGCCGGAAATACGGGTATCCTTGCCAATCACCACCAGGTCATTACCTTTACTGGCAAGCACCCGACCCACAGCCCAGCCCAGCTTTAATACGGCTTCAGCTGTCATTTGGCCAGCGCCTACGCGACCACGAATACCATCTGTTCCAAAATACTTTCTTGCCATGCTGCTTCCGATAGAAAATTTATTTCAATAAAAAAGAGATCAGTAGTATAAGCCATCATTGCGCGGCTGACATTGCCGCACACACTTTAAGGATATCGACTGTAGGTTTCACATCATGCACCCGAAAAATTCGGGCTCCCCTGGTATAAGCTAAAACCGCAGCAGCCAGACTACCGTAAAGGCGGTCAGACACATTGTCTGCATCCAGTATTTTACCAATCATGGATTTACGGGAAAAACCAACCAATATCGGTAAGTTAATATCCTGAAACATATCCAGGTGTTTCAACAATGACAAATTGTGCTCCAGGGTTTTACCAAAACCAAAACCTGGATCGACTATGATATTTTCCGGCTTAATACCTGCCTGTTTGCAGACTTCGATGCGCTCCGTCAAAAACGATTTAATATCCGATACCACATCGTCATAACTCGGATTCTGTTGCATGGTGCGTGGTTCGCCCTGCATATGCATAAGGCAGACAACAACATTCAGCCGGGCGCATACATCTAGGGCACCTTCAGCCCGCAGCGCATTCACATCATTGATCATATCTGCCCCAGCCATGACCGCCGCTTCCATGACTTCGGGCTTTACCGTATCAATCGAGATGGCAACATCGCTTTGACTGCGTATTGCCTCAATGACAGGAATCACGCGCTCCAGTTCTTCAGCTACGGAAACCGGCTGGGCACCGGGCCGGGTTGATTCACCGCCAACATCAATAATATCCGCACCTTCATTGATCATGCGTAAGGCGTGGGTCACTGCAAAGTCGGGAGATAGAAACTGCCCACCATCGGAAAACGAATCCGGTGTGGCATTGAGAACACCCATTACCAGAGATGTTTTCTGATGTAGTAGCTGCTGAATTCGGTTCATGGATATTCTAGGGTTACAAAGACAAAGCCCCACCTTTAAGGCAGGGCTTGGATTAAATGTTGGCAGTTATAATTTAATGCAGGCTTGCGGGCCCACCAATCGAACCATCTTTCTTGCCATCTGCAGCTTTTTTAGAGCCTTGATCAGATGTAGCCGTTGGGCCACCATCATCCCAATCCGAAGGAGGTGAAGGTTCTTTGCCTTCCATAATCTCATTAATCTGATCGACATCGATGGTTTCATATTTAATTAACGCTTTCGCCATCAAATGCAAAATATCAATTTTTTCTGTCAGAATTTTAAGTGAACGTTCATAGTTGCGATCGATGAAATCACGAATTTCTTCATCAATAACCCGAGCCGTGTCGTCCGCCATGTTTTTATGCTTGGTCACTGAACGACCGAGAAACACTTCGCCTTCATCTTCACTGTAAGTCAGTGGACCCAGCTTGTCTGACAAACCCCATTTGGTCACCATATTACGGGCTATATCTGTCGCACGTTCGATATCATTCGACGCACCAGTGGTCACACTTTCCTTACCGAAAATCAGTTCTTCCGCAATACGGCCACCAAACAGGCTGGAGATTTGGCTTTCCAGACGACGCTTGCTGTAACTGTAGCGGTCTTCTTCCGGCAGGAACATGGTCACACCCAGGGCGCGTCCACGAGGAATAATGCTGACTTTATATACGGGATCATGATCCGGCACCAAACGACCAACAATGGCATGGCCCGCTTCATGATACGCAGTGAGTTTTTTCTCGTCTTCCGACATCACCATGGAGCGGCGTTCCGCGCCCATCATGATTTTATCCTTGGCCCGTTCGAAGTGGGACATTTCCACGGTTTTGCAGTTTTCACGAGCAGCAAACAAGGCCGCTTCATTTACCAGATTGGCCAGGTCGGCACCGGAGAAACCGGGGGTGCCACGAGCAATCAGCTGAGGTTTAACATTGTCACTCACCGGCACCTTACGCATGTGCACTTTCAGGATCTGCTCACGACCGCGAACATCTGGCAGAGGCACCACCACCTGACGATCAAAGCGACCAGGGCGCAGCAATGCAGGATCCAGTACATCGGGACGGTTGGTGGCAGCAATTACAATAACCCCTTCATTGCCTTCAAAACCATCCATTTCCACCAGTAACTGATTCAGGGTTTGTTCACGTTCATCATGACCACCACCCAGACCGGCGCCACGATGACGACCAACGGCATCAATCTCGTCGATGAATATGATACAGGGGGCATGCTTCTTAGCCGTTTCGAACATATCGCGAACACGGGAAGCACCGACACCGACAAACATTTCAACGAAATCGGAACCGGAAATTGTAAAGAAAGGCACCTTGGCTTCACCGGCGATGGCCTTGGCCAGCAGAGTTTTACCAGTACCAGGTGACCCCACCATCAATACGCCACGGGGAATTTTACCGCCCAGTTTCTGGAACTTGCCTGGATCTCGAAGAAATTCAACCAGTTCAGCCACCTCTTCCTTGGCTTCTTCAACACCAGCCACATCAGCAAATGTCACCTTGACCTGGTCTTCACCCAACATGCGGGCACGGCTTTTACCAAAAGACATGGCACCACGGCCACCGCCGCCACCCTGCATCTGGCGCATAAAGAAAATCCAGATACCGATCAACAGCAGGAAGGGGAACCAGGAAATAAATATATTCATCAGTAACGAAGGCTGTTCCGGTGCCTTGGCGTTTATCTGTACATTATTTTGCAACAGCTCACCCACCATGGAACGATTATCCGTTTCAGGGCTGTAGGTTTTAAAAGACTGTTTATTATGGGTTTCACCTATGATTTCGCGACCGGAAATGGTCACTTGCTTGATCATGCCACTGTTAGCCTGTTCCAGAAATTCGGAATAGGGAATTTCATTGGTACTGACGGCACGCTGTGAAAAATTGCTGAACACAGACAGGAGGATAACCGCAATTACCCCCCAAAGAATCAGGTTTTTAACGAGATCGTTCAATGTGATGCCTCTGATTTCAAAATCGTTTTAAACACGTTACTACAGGTATATCCCAAAAACCAGCATTAGGGATTAACTCTTGTAGCCACTGGCTAATGCATAAACTTCGCGACTTCTACTGCGTGATGCCTTGGGTTTGCGCATAATTACCCGTTCAAATGACTCCCGCAGCATTTTCAGATAGGCATCAAAGCCCTCCCCCTGAAACAACTTGACGAGTAGACCACCACCAGGCTTCAAAACCTGACGCGCCAGTTCTAACGCCAATTCCGCCATATACATGGCGCGAGGGATATCTACCGCATGCATACCACTCATATTGGGCGCCATGTCGGAAATTACAAGCTCGGGCCTGTCATTTCCCAGGGTTGTCAATAATTGCTGCAATACAGCCTCTTCAAGAAAGTCTCCCTGTATGAACTCCACATGCTCCAGAGGTTCCATAGGCAAAATATCCAGAGCAATGATCCGACACTGGCCATTGAGTTTGCGCGCAATGTATTGCGACCAGCCACCGGGTGCTGAACCCAGATCGATCACGGTCATGCCCGGCTTGATAAGTTTATCTCTCTCATCGATTTCCTTTAGCTTGTACACAGCACGCGAACGATAACCGTCCTGTTGCGACTGCTTCACAAACTCGTCGTCGAAGTGTTCCTTTAACCAGGCTTTACTGCTTTTGCTTCTGGGCATACTGTTTTAATCATTCATCATCAAGAAAAAGATAAGTAGCTTTATACATCGTGTTACAATTTGCGGCCTTCAAACCTGACCTGAATGTTTATGTCGTTAACTAAAAACCAGATCAAACACCTTCGCAGCCTGGCCCATAATCTGAAGCCTATAATTCTGGTTGGACAGAATGGTGTCTCCGAGAATCTTATTAACGAGCTGAATATTGCGCTCGATCATCATGAATTACTGAAGGTTAAGCTGGCATCGGATGATCGCGAAGACCGTCAGGTGATGATGGATGACATCATTGCACAGAGCAATGCCGAAAAAGTACAGACCATTGGTAAAACCCTGATTTTGTTCCGCCGCAACACCAAAAAACCGGTTATCGAGCTACCAAAAAAGTAGCTCGATCATCATCAGATATACTTCACCTGTACGATTTCCAGTTTGCGCAATCCACCGGGCGTTTGTACTTCAGCGATTTCGCCTTCTTCTTTGCCAATGAGGGCGCGCGCTATGGGTGAGCTGATGGATATCATGTTTTGTTTAATATCCGCTTCATCGTCACCGACAATTTGATAGGTTACTTCTTCACCGGTTTCTTCATCGCTGAGATCAACGGTGGCACCAAACACGAC
>JBFHPZ010000113.1:0-6914 GCA_041592495.1 Gammaproteobacteria bacterium
GCCTGTCCAGCCAGTTGGCCAGCAGTTCGATCACCGGAATATTGCTTTGATCAAGGGCAGGAGTGATACAGCTGACCGAAGGGGTCGCGATCAGTTGCTGCATCATCTCGATCAGTTTGGGGTGGCTATTCATGAATAACGTATCGCTTCATTATTAAGCATGGTGACACCGTTTAGTTTGCATTGCAGTATTTCACCACGCAATGCTTCCACCGCTTCCGGCCGGGTAAAACTTTTGCGCCAGGCCAGGGCGACACGCCGACTGGGTGCGGGTTCCTCGAAGGGGATCATGGATAGCAGGGAGTTTTTAGCCGGTTGGCTATTGGAGCTGGATGGCAACACGGTAATGCCGGCACCGGTTGCGACCATGTGACGTATGGTTTCCAGTGAACTGCCTTCCAGACCCTGTTGCAGTCGGCTTGAGGTTTGGCAATCCGGGCAGCTTTGTAAAATCTGATCACGGAAACAATGGCCGGGGCCAAGTAATAGCAGGGCTTCATCCGCCAGTTCATTGGCCTGGATGGATTTACGTTTATGCCAGGGATGCTGTTTCGGGGTTGCGACCACAAAAGGCTCTTCGTAAATTGCCTGTGTTACCACCCCGGGCTCGTCGAATGGCAGGGCGATAATGATGACATCCAGCTTGCCTTTTTTTAATTGCTCTGCCAGTGAGGCGGTGTAATTTTCCTCCAGCAGCAAAGGCATATGAGGTGCGCGTTTGTGAATGCGTGGAATCAATGCCGGTAACAAATACGGCGCAATGGTAAAGATAGCTCCTACGCGCAAGGGACCCGCCAGGGGATCCTGATCCTGGTTGGCCAGCTGTTTAATAACATCGGCCTGATCCAGCACCTTCTGCGCCTGTTCAATTATGCGGCTGCCGGGAATAGTAATTTTAATTTCATTGCGTGCCCCGCGCTCGAACACTTCCACATCCAGCTCTTCCTCGAGCTTTTTAATGCCCAGGCTGAGGGTGGGCTGGGTGACATGGCAGGCTTCAGCGGCGCGACCAAAATGCTGGTAGCGGGCAACGGCTACGATGTAACGGAGTTCAGTCAGGGTCATGGCAATTCATTTAGTAAATCTATTAAAGCTATTTTAATCAGATATTATATAAATAGTACAGGAAGCAAAATTTTTTGTTTATTTGGCTTTTATCAAGTTGAACTAAAGCCAGGAACAAAGCGGCCGATTCTTTGCTATATATTGTGAAAGTTTTCGAAATCTTGGGGGCTCGATCTTGTTTATATTTAAATTTATTTCTACCAGTGTGCGTAATAAATTGCTGTTTATTACCGGCACAGGTACAACGCTGGTATTGATGGCAGTCATCTGGGGTTTCTATACCAGCGGTACAAATTTTGGAAATTTGCAGCATGTAATTGATGAAGATCTGGCGGTTAAATCCAATGTGCAGCACCTGCTCGAAGGGTTTAATGATGAGGTCCATTCCTGGAAGAATGTACTCGTCCGAGGTCATGAAGAGGAGCAGCGTAAAAAGTACTGGTCAAGGGTCGAATCTGTCCATAAAAGAATCCAGGGCAATGCCACCGAAATCATGAATGAATTAAATACAGTTCATGATGATCCCAGGACGGCTTCCATTATTTCCGATTTTATCAAGTTACATCAGGCTATGTTTGAGGGCTATTCAAGGGGGCTTGGAATATTTATTGATCAGGGTATTTATGCTGCGGACGCCTCTGTTAAGGGTATAGATACAAGGCCGAGCGAACTGTTAGTAAACGTCATACAGATTATGGATGAGGAATCGCAGCGCGCTATGGCCAGTGCGATAAGCGAATATTATCGAGGGCAGAAAATTGCCTTTACCGGACTCGGTTTGGCTGTAATTGCATCCTTCGTTCTGTTTTTATTGATGGTTCAAAAAAATATTATCAGCCCGGCAAAACGATTGGTGGTTGATTTAGCGTCTATGGCAGAAGGTGACTTTACCCGCGAAATTATCGTTTCATCGGGTGATGAACTGGGACAGGTTGCCGGCAGCGCCAAAAAGTTACAGCAAGACATTGGAAAAATTGTCCAGCACATTAATGAATCGGTCTTCAAGTTATCCGCATCTGCCGAAGAAATGGCCCATGTTACCGAGATATCTAACCAGTCCATGGTGAAACAGCGAAATGAGACGGATCAGGTCGCGACCGCCATGAATGAAATGACTGCTACCGTGCATGAAGTGGCGCAGAATGCCCAGTTGGCGGCAGACTCCGCCAGCCAGGCTAACGCAGAAGTGAACACAGGTCAGGGTGTGGTTAATGATGCAATTCGTAATATCGCTTCACTGGTACAAAAAGTGGAGCAGGCCTCGGATGTAATCCATGCAGTCGAAGGCGATTCAGAGGAAATTGGCACTGTGCTGGATGTCATTCGCGGCATTGCCGAGCAAACCAATTTGCTGGCATTGAACGCGGCTATCGAAGCAGCACGTGCAGGAGAACAGGGTCGAGGCTTTGCAGTAGTCGCAGACGAAGTTCGCGTACTGGCCCAACGCACCCAGAAATCAACGGAAGAAATTCAGCAAATGATCCAGAAGCTGCAGGCCGGAGCCCAGCAAGCCGTTGAAGCCATGAATCAAAGTCGTTCCCAGGCGGATGTGACCCGCGATACGGCCGCCAAGGCCGGGCAGGTGTTGAACTCGATAACCCGTTCCGTAAACAGTATTAACGATATGAATACCTTGATTGCCAGTGCGGCTGAAGAACAGAATTCGGTTGCCGAAGAAATTAATCGTAATATTGTCAATATAAGTCAGGCTTCTGAAGCCAATACTGAATCCTCAGAAAAAACGGCCAGAACCAGTGAGGATTTGCGTAATGTAGCGGAAGAGTTGAAGCATGTGATATCCAGGCTAAGGGTTTAGTTGATACCTGCTGACATAGGGGAATATGAAAAGGCTGTGATTAAACCACAGCCTTTTTGTTTTGCCCCAAATCTATCGGCAGCTGGCCAGGTAATAATGTGTTTGTCTTTAGATAGGGCTTTAGTCTTTTTACCTTTTGCTGGTCCATCCAGTACAATACAGACCTCATAGAATTATTGCCGAGGTTCCGCATGCCAGAATACCGTTCCCGAACCACCACCCATGGCCGCAATATGGCAGGCGCTCGCGCCCTGTGGCGTGCCACCGGCATGAAAGACGGTGATTTCGATAAGCCCATCATCGCCATTGCCAATTCCTTTACCCAGTTTGTTCCAGGTCATGTGCATTTAAAAGACATGGGGCAGCTGGTGGCACGGGAAATCGAGAAGGCCGGTGCCATTGCCAAGGAATTCAATACCATTGCGGTGGATGACGGTATTGCCATGGGGCATGGCGGCATGTTGTATTCCCTGCCTTCCCGCGAAGTGATCGCCGATGCGGTGGAATACATGGTGAATGCCCATTGTGCCGATGCCATTGTGTGTATTTCCAATTGCGACAAAATCACCCCCGGTATGCTCATGGCGGCCATGCGCTTGAATATTCCGGTGGTGTTCGTATCCGGTGGACCCATGGAATCCGGCAAGGCCATGGTGCATGGCAAGGAAGTGCATCTGGATCTGGTGGATGCCATGGTCATGGCGGCCGATTCCAGCGAGTCCGATCAGGATGTGGCGCAGGTTGAACGTTCCGCCTGCCCGACCTGCGGTTCCTGTTCAGGTATGTTCACTGCCAATTCCATGAACTGTTTGACCGAAGCCCTGGGTTTGTCTTTACCCGGCAACGGTTCACTGCTGGCTACCCATGCGGATCGTAAAGAATTATTTCTCGAAGCCGGCCGTCGCATTGTCGAGATAACCAAACGTTATTATGAACAGGACGACACCTCAGTATTGCCGCGCTCCGTGGCAAGCTTCAAAGCCTTTGAAAATGCCATGAGTCTGGATATAGCCATGGGTGGCTCCACCAACACCGTATTGCATTTACTGGCGGCGGCGGAAGAAGGTGAAGTCAAATTCACCATGGATGATATCGATCGCCTGAGTCGCAAGGTGCCGAATTTGTGCAAGGTCGCTCCTTCCACCCAGCTCTATCATATGGAAGATGTACACCGTGCCGGTGGTGTCATGGGCATATTGGGTGAACTGGATCGTGCCGGCTTACTGCATACCGATATTCCAACGGTTCACAGTCAATCAGTCAAAGAGGCTCTGAGTCACTGGGATATAGCCGCGAGTACAGTAAGCGAGCAGGCACAGCAGCGTTTCTCGGCGGCACCGGGTAATGTACCCACCCAGGAAGCTTTCTCGCAAAACAAGCGCTGGCCCCTGGATACGGATCGTGAAAAAGGTTGTATTCGAAACAAGGCCCACGCCTATTCCCAGGACGGTGGTCTGGCGGTGTTGTTTGGCAATATTGCCGAGCAGGGTTGTATTGTGAAGACCGCCGGTGTTGACGACAGTATTCTGAAATTCAAGGGACCGGCGAGAATATTCGAATCCCAGGACGATGCCGTCGCCGGTATCCTCGGTGACAAGATCAAACCGGGCGATGTGGTGATCATTCGTTACGAAGGTCCCAAGGGCGGGCCGGGTATGCAGGAAATGCTCTACCCCACTTCCTATCTCAAATCCAAAGGCATGGGCAAGGTGTGTGCCCTGTTAACTGATGGTCGCTTCTCCGGGGGGACGTCCGGTTTATCCATCGGTCATGCTTCACCGGAAGCGGCCGAAGGTGGCGCCATTGGTCTGGTGGAAGAAGGGGATATGATTGAAATCGATATTCCCAATCGCAGCATTAATTTAGCTGTGACCGCCGAAGAACTGGCAAACCGTCGGCAATCCATGGAAGCCAAAGGCGAGCAGGCCTGGCAACCGGTAAACCGTAATCGTGTGGTGAGCAAGGCGCTACAAGCCTATGCTGCCATGACCACCAGCGCATCCCGCGGGGCGGTGCGTGATGTTAGTCAACTGAAAAGGGGTTAAGCATGCCTGTCGGTGATTTTCTTTCCAATATTTTTGGTAAGTCTCCTGTTAAGCCGATGCAGCAACACATGGGAAAAGTGTTTTCCTGTGTATCTGAACTCGTGCCTTTGTTTAATGCGGTGATCGCAGAAGACTGGGATGATGTTGCTAAAGTTCAGAAACAAATTTCCAGGCTTGAAGGTGATGCAGACGATCTAAAAAAAGAAATTCGCCTGCAATTGCCTAAAGGCATGTTCATGCCGGTATCCCGTCGTGACCTGCTGGAAGTACTCACCATGCAGGACAAAATTGCCAACGCGGCCAAGGATATCGCCGGTATCATTCTGGGGCGGCATATGACCATTCCGAAAGTGATTGCGGATGACTATGTGCTGTTTGTGCAACGCTGTGTGGATGCCTGTGATCAGGCTAATCGCACTATTAATGAGCTGGATGAGCTGGTGGAAACCGGCTTCCGTGGTCATGAAGTTAACCTGGTGATATCCATGATCAAGGAACTGGATCAGATTGAGGGTGATACAGATAAGCTTCAGGTCACCATTCGCCATGCCCTTTTCAAGATTGAAAAGGAGCTCCCCCCGGTAGATGTTATTTTCCTTTATAAAATTATCGACTTAACTGGCGATGTCGCTGACCGTGCGCAACGTGTGGGTAGCCGACTGCAACTTCTACTGGCGAGATAGTTTATGCAAATCATAGCGGAGTACGGAACCCTGTTCCTGGTTCTGGCGGGAATATTCGGTCTGTTCATGGCCTGGGGAATTGGTGCTAATGACGTAGCCAATGCCATGGCGACTTCAGTTGGTTCTAAAGCCTTAACCATTAAGCAGGCGATTCTGATAGCGGCTGTTTTTGAGTTTGCCGGTGCGGTACTGGCCGGTGGCCAGGTCACCCAAACTATTCGCAAAGGCATAGTCGATGTCGAGGTGTTAAGCAGTACACCGGAGTTGTTGCTGTTTGGTATGTTGTCGGCCTTGCTGGCAGCCGGTTGCTGGTTATTGATTGCCTCCAGCCGTGGCTGGCCGGTATCCACCACCCATTCCATTGTTGGCGCCATCGTAGGCTTTGCCATGGTGGGCATAGGCATGGAGGCGGTGCACTGGGAGAAAGTGGGTTCCATTGTCATGAGCTGGGTGGTGTCACCGGTGATGGCAGGGGTCATTGCTTACACGTTATTCAAGACCGTGCAAATCCTGATTCTGGATAAGGAAGATCCCATCAGCAATGCCAAGCGTTATGTTCCTGGTTATATTTTTCTGGTGGGATTTATTGTTGCCCTGGTGACCCTGTTTAAGGGGTTGAAGCACATTGGTCTCAAGTTCAGCGTGATGGAAAACTACATGATGGCGATGGCGATTGGTGTCGTGATCATGATCCTGGGTATATGGGCCATTAGCCGCATCAAGATTGATCCCAGCGAAGACCGTGATTTCCATTACACCAATGTCGAAAAGATTTTCGGTGTGCTGATGATTGTCACCTCCTGCGCCATGGCATTTGCCCATGGGTCTAATGACGTTGCCAACGCCATTGGTCCGGTAGCGGCGGTGGTCGGCATTGTAACCACTGCCGGTGAGGTTGGGGCCAAGTCGCAGTTATCGCTCTGGGTATTGCTACTGGGTGGTTGCGGCATTGTTGCCGGCCTGATGATGTATGGCAAAAAAGTGATTGCCACGGTGGGTAACAATATAACGGAGTTAACGCCAAGTCGTGGCTTTGCTGCAACCCTGGCGGCGGCCATTACGGTGGTGCTGGCCTCCGGAACCGGTTTACCCATATCCACTACCCACACGCTGGTTGGTGCTGTTCTGGGTGTGGGTATAGCCCGTGGTCTGGCTGCGCTTAACCTTTCGGTGATCCGGAATATTTTTATGTCGTGGATTATTACCCTCCCTGCGGGTGGCATTATGGCCATTGTATTTTTCTATATTTTCAAAGCAATTTTCGTCTGATAGGTATTTATGAAAATCGGTACTCCCTTATCTGAA
>JBFHPZ010000114.1:0-6877 GCA_041592495.1 Gammaproteobacteria bacterium
CAGCGCCAAGGTTGATTTGCTAGCGTTAAATCGTTAAAATGCCGCGCTTTGCGCGATTCTGGAGAGTCTGAATGGCCCGTATTGCAGGTATAAATATACCGGATCAGAAACATGCCGTCATTAGTTTGACCTATATTTACGGCATAGGTCGTACCCGTGCACAAGGTATCTGTGCCTCGGCTGGCATTGAGCCAACGACAAAGATACGTGAACTGAGCGAAGAGCAGCTGGAAACATTGCGTACTGAAATAGGTAAATTTACCGTTGAAGGTGATTTACGTCGTGAAGTATCAATGAACATCAAGCGTTTGATGGACCTCGGTTCCTATCGCGGCATACGTCATCGTCGTGGATTGCCACTACGTGGACAACGCACACGTACCAATGCACGCACTCGAAAGGGTCCACGTCGTCCTATTCGTAAGTAAGCGGTTTTTTTTGGGATATTGAGTTTATGGCTAAACCAACAACAGCTGGTAAGAAAAAAGTAAAACGTTCGGTGTCCGACGGTGTAGCGCATATTTTTGCGTCATTTAATAACACCATCGTAACCATCTCTGATCGCCAGGGTAATACCCTTTCCTGGGCAACTTCAGGTGGTTCTGGGTTCCGTGGTTCACGTAAAAGCACACCGTTTGCAGCTCAGGTTGCTGCCGAACGTGCAGGCACTCGAGCCAAAGATTATGGACTAAAAAACCTGGAAGTAATGGTAAAAGGACCTGGTCCTGGTCGCGAATCAGCTGTTCGTGCTTTGAATGCCATTGGCTTCAAAATCACTAACATCAGTGATGTTACCCCTATTCCACATAATGGCTGTCGTCCGCCTAAGCGACGTCGTGTGTAACACTGGAGTATAGTTGTGGCTAGATATATTGGTCCAAAGTGCAAACTTAGTCGTCGTGAAGGCGTTGATCTCGAACTGAAATCAGGCATTCGTGCGCTAGATACAAAATGTAAACTTGAACAGACGCCTGGCCAGCATGGTGCACGTCGTGGTCGTTTGTCAGATTACGCATTACAATTGCGTGAAAAACAAAAGCTGCGTCGCATCTATGGTGTTCTGGAACGTCAGTTCCGTAACTACTATAAAAACGCTGCGCGTCTGACCGGTTCAACAGGCGAAAATCTGTTGAAATTACTTGAATCACGTCTGGATAATGTAGTTTATCGTAGCGGATTTGGCTCAACTCGTGCAGAAGCACGCCAACTTGTTAGCCATAAATCGATTCTTGTAAATGGCCAGATTGTTAATATCCCTTCATATGTGGTTAAACCCAATGATGTGATTTCAATTCGCGAAAAGTCCAAAAAGCAAACCCGTATCCAGGATTCCATGAATCTGGCTAAACAAAAAGGTATTGCTGAATGGATTAGCCTGGATGAAAGCAAGCTGGAAGCCACATTTAAGTCAACACCAGAACGTAGCGATTTGTCAGCAGATATTAACGAATCACTTGTTGTTGAATTGTACTCCAAATAAAGGATACCTATTCGAATGTCAGGTACTACAGACGAATTACTTACACCCCGTAATATCGATGTACAGGCGTATAGTGATACTCACGCCAAGATCACTCTTGAGCCTCTTGAACGTGGCTTTGGCCATACTTTGGGTAATGCGCTACGCCGTATTTTGCTGTCCTCTATCGAAGGCGCAGCTATTGTAGAAGCTGAAATTGAAAATGTTCTACATGAATACAGCTCCATCGAGGGTGTTCAGGAAGATGTTCTTGAGATTCTATTGAACCTCAAAGGCGTTGCTATCAAGATGCATAGTAAGAATGAAGCAATGCTAACACTGCGTGCAAAAGGCCCGGGTGTTGTAACTGCTGGTGATATTTCTACTGGTCATGATATTGAAATAGCAAATCCTGATCATGTAATCGCCAATATTACCGGTAGCGTTGAACTGAATATCAGTCTCAAGGTTGCAAAAGGTCGCGGTTATCAGCCTGCCTCAAATCGCAACACAGAGGCATCTGAAAATACAGCCATTGGTGCACTGAACCTGGATGCTTCATTCAGTCCTATACGTCGTGTAGCTTATGTTGTAGACTCCGCCCGTGTTGAACAACGCACCGATTTAGATAAGCTGATCCTTGATATTGAAACCAATGGTACTGTTGATCCTGAGGAAACAATTCGCACTGCCGCAACTATTCTGCAGCAGCAATTGTTAGCCTTCGTTAATTTACAGAGCATTGAAGAGGCTGAATCTGTTTCTGAAGAAGCAGAGATTGATCCTATTTTGCTGCGTCCAGTTGATGATCTGGAATTAACTGTACGTTCCGCTAACTGTCTGAAAGCAGAGAATATTTATTATATTGGTGACTTGATTCAGCGCACTGAAGTTGAGCTGTTGAAAACGCCTAATCTGGGTAAGAAGTCTCTGACAGAAATTAAAGACGTGCTGGCATCACATGGTTTGTCACTGGGTATTCGCCTGGAAAACTGGCCGCCAGCATCCATCAGAGAAAAAGAAGCAAGTTAATAGCAGAGAAATATCCTGCTGAGTTAAGGTAAACGAAGATGCGTCATCGTAAATCAGGTCGTCAATTAAATCGTAATTCTAGCCATCGTAAGGCTATGTTTCAAAATCTGGCGAACTCATTGTTCCGTCATGAAATTATTAAAACAACTTTGCCCAAGGCAAAGGAATTGCGTCGTGTTGCCGAGCCATTAATCACCATGGCAAAAGAAGACAATGTATCAAAGCGTCGACTGGCATTCGATCGTATGCGCGATAAGGAAATGGTTGGCAAATTGTTTGCTGAACTGGCTCCACGTTACAAGGATCGCCCCGGTGGTTATCTGCGTATTTTGAAATGCGGTTTCCGTCCCGGAGATGCTGCTCCAATGGCGTATGTTGAATTAGTAGATCGTCCAGAAACTACAGGTGATGTTGTTGAAGCAGATTAAGCTTTAGCTACATCTAAAAAGAAAAGCCGGACTTGTCCGGCTTTTTTATTAGTTGCTGTTTATTATTCTGCTTGTTTCTCGTGTGTTGGAAATATCCGGGCCACGCCGTTGGGAAACAAACAAAGAATTGCCGCATATTTTTTTTGCCATATGTTTGGCTTCAGCCGCCAGTGAAGCAACCGCATGATGGGAATCGCATCGAAGCGTACTTGGGTGTACAACACCAATTGATAGGCTTATTAAAGGGAAATGAACAATATCGCCACTGCGGTTTGAGGTGGTGATACCGTGATTCTTCAGATCTTTATCATCATAAAATTCCGATTTAACCTTGTCGAATGATTTCATTATCATGTTGCAGCGAGACTCCCAGTCACTGGACTGAAAAATGATAACAAAGTCATCGCCGCCTATATGGCCAATGAAGTCATATAAATGATCAATGTGCCTGCCGATGTTATTAGATAGTGATTGAAGCAGGAGGTCACCCCTGCTGTAACCATAATAATCATTATAGGGTTTGAAGCTGTCCAAATCGCAATAAGCTACACGGAATTCGGTGTTGGATTTAAGTAGCTGATCTATCCTGTCGTAAATTGGTACATGTCCCGGCAGGCCGGTCAATGGATTTGAGTAGCGTGCATTGTTCATTTGAAGTTCAGTGATGGCCCGCAATAAATCGCGTATTTGACCCATGCCGAAATAATTTCCGCTTTTGGTGATAATAAAGTCCTTGTCTATATCGAGATGTATATCTTCAGTGATGATTTTACTGACTTCTTCTACGGCGATATCGTATTCAACAATAAGCGGCTTTCTCATGAGTGCAGATATCGGCTTCTTTCCATAGAGGTCGCGTCCATACCGGCTCGAAAATAATTCGAGCATACTGCTTTTGTCTATGACCCCTAGCGGTTTGTCATCATTTGTAATAGCAAGTGATACAAACTGATTTGATGAGTTCATGACATCGAATACATCCGTGACCGGCATCCCGGGTGGGATCGATAATATGTTACGTGCGAGACTGCCAATGTTTTTTGTAATGCGCCAATTCGTGGCTGGCTTTATGAGTGAACTGCAATTGCCAAGCTTGTTGTCAGGAACGAGTGAAGGTATGGCTGCAGGGCGTCCAAGAAAATAGCCTTGAACAAATTTTATTCCAAGCTGGCAGACCAGCATCAGTTCTTCCCGGGTTTCTATGCCCTCAGCAATCACCTTGCAATTCATGTTGCTGGAAATGTCGACCATGGATCGTACGAATTCCTGTTTCACAACATCCGCATCAATATTGGAAATAAAATGCCGGTCAATTTTTACATAGTCTGGCCTGATTTCTGACCAGCTTCTGAGTCCTGCATAGCCAGCACCCAGATCGTCAATGGCAATTTCAAAACCAAGGTTTTTGTAAAACTGGGTTGCCTGTTTGATAAGCTCATAATCCTCGAAAGGATATTGTTCCGAGATTTCAATAATGACTTTATCGGCTTGAATGTCGGAATGCTTGATAATGTCAAGAATGGCGCCGCCATTATAGGAGGCTTCAAGGAATGTCACTGGGCTGATATTTAAAAATAATTTTCCCGGTAAACTCATGCGTGTAAATTGACTAACGGATACATCATGTGCCAGTTGTTCTACCTGGATGAGTTTGTGAAATCGTTCAGCCGTTTCAAATAAGGTCAGCGGAGAATGCAAAGGGCTATCGGATGGCCCACGAATCAGTGCTTCATAACCATATATATTTTGATCTTGCAGATTGAATATTGGTTGAAAAAGAGGAGATAAGCTTCGTTGTCTGATGATCTGGTTAAGACCATCAGGATTGTCATAGACCATTATGTAACTGCCATTGATTGCATGAATTTGACAAAAATATATGCAACACATGACAGAAATATTAAATTTGTAATATTTCCGGATTAAATCCTGGAGAAATGAAATCTGGTCTCCAGTATTCCCTCGAACGTGGTATCAACCTGGATGTGATTGTCAGAAAACTGAAAAATAAAGCCAGCCTGTTCATTGGGCGTCGAGCCTGTAAAACTGATCAGGCTTTTCGGATAATGGATGTCGAGCGTTAAATGAAAAGGAAAATAGCCATCAAAATATTTACGATGGTAAGGCCCATTCACTAGAACGTATTCATTCTCTGAAGCTTTATAAAAGTTTTGAATGTCGGCGCTCATGCAAATACTGGCATCAGGTAAAACGTCTTCCAGCTCAATGTTATTATTCTTTATCGTCGCCTTGCCAATATTTTTATAGCTCGTAATGGCCAGGTTACTGTGCTGTTTGTATTGGTAAACGATTTCGATTTTGCCTACCGGGTCCAGATGGTGATAACACTGTTTCAGTTTGACCCATCCGGTTGTTGTACTGTTTTCATCAATGGTGATGCTGTTATAGGAATGAAATATTTTCTCGGCGTTTGATTCTGTAAGAAATTCAAGCTGGCCTTCATTCATTGCAGCGATGCGTTCCGCCAGATCATCATCCGGGAATATAAATTCATCTTCCTGCTCGGGTGCGGCCATTGCCGAGTCAGCTAATAGCAAACAAACCAGCAGAAAGTGGCCTGGTTTAGTCATTTCATTTAGCTTCAGTTTTAAGTCCGATTGCGCTGGCGATACCCGCCAGTAACAAACCGGCAAGGATACAGATCGGACCTATGCCGGTGCCTAACAGGGATTCTGCCCAGGCCATGCCGAATACTGTACCCAGATAGAGCATGCCGGAATGCATCAGGGTGCCAATAATAAATAACCAGCTGATGAGTTGTTTCAGCCAGACTGCGACTGTCAGATAGCCAAGTACTAAACCCACCACAATGTTCAGTAATGATTCCAGATTACCGTGGGCATGAGCGCCGCCCTTGATGCTGTCGATTTCAGTTTCGGTGTTGTTGAGTTTATTCATGCTAAGGATGCCGGCAGTATTGGCTCTGGCAAGCTGGTCTGTGCTAATGACTTCCAGGTCTTCTTCAAAATTGTTTTGTTGCAGTGCCTGCAACCGGCCGACATGTTCCTGTTTTTCGCCATAGGCATTTCCGTAATCTTCGTACATGTTCACCATGACGGGCCCCAGTGCCGCGGTGAATACCAGATAAATAAATCCAAATACGATATTTTTCTTGCCGATCATGGCTTTCTCCTTGGGGCTTTTTGTTGGGAAGGGTATTACAGAGTATAAGCCCGGCGGGTAGAGGGCTGTAAAGTATTGCTAACCGTTCTTGCTCAACGGAGTGACCAGGTCAAACACCAGTGGCAGTAGAATGATGATGAACAGCGTAATCAGTACCACGCCCAGAATATTGAGCCAGATGCCGGCCCTGGCCATTTGTGGCACCGTGATTTGCCGGCTGCTGAAAACAATGGCATTGGGCGGTGTGGCCACCGGCAACATGAAGGCAAAAGAGGCCGCCAGTGCCACAGCGGTCATGAGGTACATGGGATGCACCTGAACCGCAATGGCAAAGGCACCCACAATAGGTAATAACATGGAGGCGGTGGCTGTGTTGGAGGTGACTTCCGTCAGCATGATCACCAGCGTCACAATCGCGGCAACGATAATAATGATATTCATGCCTTGCAGGCCGACCAGTTGACCGGCCAGCCATTCCGTCAGGCCACTGGTGACAAAGCCGCTGGCCAGTGCAAAGCCGCCACCGAACAGAATGATGATATCCCAGGGAATGTTGCGGGCGGTTTGCCAGTCCAGTAAAAATTCGCCCTTGCTGAAATTGGCCGGTATGATGAACAGCAGCAGCGCACCCATCATGGCAATGCTGGAATCATTGAGTTGTTTGAATACTTCGATATCAATTAATCCGCGAACAATCCAGCCGGTGGCCACCAGTAGAAATACAATGAGCACTTTCTTTTCAGGCAAGGACATGGGGCCAAGATTGACCAGTTGTTGGCGAATCGCTTGCTTGCCGCCGGGCAACTCCCGAAAC
>JBFHPZ010000115.1:0-6871 GCA_041592495.1 Gammaproteobacteria bacterium
GCGTTTCTAAACATGCGCATCCAGGGTCCATCTTCCTGCCACTCAGCAGGATGCCAGGAGTGTTGTACTGTACGAAATACGCGCTCGGGATGGGGCATCATTATCGTCACACGACCATCGGTTGTTGTGAAACCGGTCACTCCGTTGGGTGATCCATTAGGATTTAACGGATAGGTCTCGGTCGCATGTCCATAATTATCCACAAATTGCAGAGCTGTATGACTCAGGTCGATTTGATTTGCGGACTTGAATTCTGCACGTCCTTCACCATGAGCTACTGCAATCGGCATACGGGATCCTGCCATGCCTGCAAACATGATTGATGGTGAGTCCAGAACTTCTACAAGACTAAAACGCGCTTCAAACTGTTCGGAGTTGTTGCGTACAAAATGTGGCCAATGTTCGGCACCCGGAACCAGGTCCTTGAGATTGGCCATCATCTGACAACCATTACACACACCAAGACTAAAACTGTCTGTACGATTAAAGAAAGCGGCAAATTCATCGCGAGCTTTGGTATTAAACAAAATTGTTTTTGCCCAACCCTCACCGGCGCCTAATACGTCACCGTATGAGAAACCACCACAGGCCACCATGCCCTTGAAATCATTCAGTGAAATTCTGCCGCTGAGAATATCACTCATGTGAACATCAATGGCTGAAAATCCGGCACGATCAAATGCCGCTGCCATTTCAATCTGACCGTTAACACCCTGCTCTCTAATTATTGCAACACGAGGTCTTTCACCTTTTGTAATGTAAGGTGCAGAGATGTTTTCATTTGGGTTAAATGTGAGCTCTACATTTAATCCCGGATCGACCGCATCAAGAATTAAATCGAATTCCTGTTTGGCGCATTGCGGGTTATCCCGTAAGGATTGCATGTGGTAAGTCGTCTCGGACCAGATGCGCTGCAACTCAACACGTGATTGTACAAATAATTCTGTTTCGCCTTGCAAGAACACCAGCATGTCACTCTCATCAATACTGCCGATGACATGACTGACTTCACCTAGTCCATAGGTCATTAAGGTATCCATCACCAGCTCCAGGTCTTCAGCATTGATTTGAATAACTGCTCCCAGTTCTTCACTGAACAGGCTGGCAATATAATCCTCTCCCAGTGAATTCACATCTGCAATGAAACCACAGTGACCAGCGAAGGCCATTTCACACAAGGTTACAAATAATCCACCATCGGAACGATCATGATAGGCGAGTAATTTTGCATGTTCATTCAATTGCTGAATCGCATTGAAGAAACCTTTTAACAAACCGGCATCATCCAGATCAGGCGCTGTATCACCAATTTGTTTATACACTTGCGCGAGGGCTGAACCACCCAGACGGTTTTTGCCCTGCCCCAGGTCAATTGCAATCAGTTTGGTATTAACACGATTTTGTAACTGTGGCGTCAGGGTTTTGCGCACATCGGAAACCGGTGCAAAGGCAGAAATGATTAACGATAAAGGTGCGGTAACACTTTGCTGCTTACCATTTTGCTGCCACACGGTTTTCATCGACATGGAATCCTTGCCAACCGGAATGGCTATGCCCAGTTGTGGGCACAATTCCATACCAACGGCTTTCACAGTATCAAATAATGCCGCATCTTCACCGGGATGACCCGCCGGCGCCATCCAGTTGGCAGATAATTTAATGTCACTCAGCTTATTAATTTTTGCAGCAGCAATATTGGTAATCGCTTCGGCAACCGCCATACGTCCAGATGCCGGCGCATTAAGTAAAGCAACGGGTGTTCGTTCACCCATGGCCATGGCCTCACCGGTCAGCA
The DNA here is from genome assembly GCA_041592495.1 of Gammaproteobacteria bacterium. Lineage (GTDB taxonomy): Bacteria > Pseudomonadota > Gammaproteobacteria > SZUA-229 > SZUA-229 > JBFHPZ01. Next base: position 1,796 of record JBFHPZ010000115.1, read on the forward strand.
CATCAAAGGACGTTGTAGTGACGGCAACATCAGCCACCGGAACCTGCCACGGACCCACCATTTGATCACGTGCTATTTGCCCGGTAACGGTACGGTCACCAATGCTGATCAAAAATGTTTTATTGGCAACTGTAGGTAAACTTAATACCCGTTTCGATGCTTCACGAATACTGATATTCGTTGTTGTAAATGATTGATGCTGCACTTTAGTGTGCTGTACATCGCGTAACATTTTGGGTGGTTTGCCCAGCAGCACATCCAGTGGCATATCCACGGGATAATTTTCAAAGTGTTTATCATGCACGCGCAATTGCATGGCGTCGGTGGTTTCACCCAGCACCGCATAGGGGCAACGCTCGCGCTCGCACAGGGCTTTGAAATCATCCAGATGGTCATGGGATACTGCCAGCACATACCTTTCCTGGGATTCATTACACCAGATTTCCCGTGGCGTCATGCCCGGTTCGTCGATGTGGACTTCGCGCAATTCAAATACGGCACCGCGACCACCGTCGTTTACCAACTCAGGTAAGGCATTGGAAAGTCCGCCGGCACCGACATCGTGAATGGATAAAATGGGATTGGCATCTCCCTGTGCCCAGCAGCGGTCAATGACTTCCTGACAACGACGTTGCATTTCAGGATTGCCACGTTGTACCGAGGCGAAATCCAGATCTTCTGCACTGGCGCCACTGGCCATGGAAGACGCTGCACCACCCCCCAGGCCGATCAACATGGCCGGACCACCCAGAACAATAATCGGTGTACCTGTGGGCAAAGCTAATTTATCAACATGGGGTTTACGGATATTGCCGAATCCGCCCGCCAGCATGATGGGTTTGTGATAACCGCGAATTTCATCACCGTTCGAACCCGGCACAGTTTCTTCGAAAGTGCGGAAATAGCCATTAATATTGGGTCGACCGAATTCATTATTAAAAGCAGCCGCGCCAATCGGGCCTTCCAGCATGATGTCCAGGGCTGACACAATGCGTTCCGGTTTGCCATGATCGGTTTCCCAGGGCTGGGGCAATTCAGGCAATTGCAGATTTGAAACCGAAAAACCACACAAACCGGCCTTGGGCTTGGAGCCACGACCGGTAGCACCTTCGTCGCGGATCTCACCGCCGGAACCGGTGGCAGCACCCGGAAAAGGTGAAATCGCGGTCGGATGATTATGGGTCTCCACTTTCATCAGAATGGGCATAGCTTCCGGGTGATATCGGTATTCGCCACTGGCGAGATCCGGGAAAAAGCGCCCGGCTTTTGAGCCTTCGATAACCGCAGAGTTATCGTGATAGGCACTTAAAATATTGTCCGGTGCCTTGTTATAGGTGTTACGGATCATGGCTAACAGGGAGATATCCTGTTCCTTGCCATCAATAATCCAGTCTGCATTGAAAATTTTGTGACGGCAGTGCTCGGAATTGGCCTGGGCAAACATCATTAATTCCGCATCGCCAGGATTTCGACCCACAGAGTTATAGAAAGCCAGCAGATAATCCACTTCATCATCGGATAACGCCAGGCCCAGAGCCACATTTGCATCCACCAGCGCCTGACGGCCACCCTTGATCACATCAACACTGCCACCGGCTTTTGGTGACATATGCTGGAACAGGCACTCCGCCTCTTCAAACTGGTTGAGCACGATTTCGGTCATGCGATCATGGATCACCGCACTCACCTGCTGGCGTTGTTCAGGTGTCAAAGCTGCTGCATTAACCGGCTCAACATAATAGGCAATGCCCCGTTCCAGGCGAAGAATCCTGGTTAACCCACAGTTATGGGCAATATCCGTCGCTTTGGACGACCAGGGTGAAATGGTGCCTGCACGGGGCGTCACCAGAAAAAGTTCCCCGGTCATGGATTCCGGATTGTACGCAGGCCCGTAGCTGAGCAACTTATCCAGGATCGCGGCTTCATCGGCGCTCAGATCCGATGTGAGATCGGCAAAATGTACATATTCAGTATGAACAGCCTTGATGGCGGCAATATTTTTAAGCTGAGCGAGTAATTTCTCAATACGGAACGTTGAAAGCGCGGGTGATCCACGGAAATAATGCATTTCTGGCCTCGGTTAGGTCATGGGCTGTGGTGACAAGGGGGCAATTTTAAAGCAATGCGGAACTTGCTGCTACCAATGGTGTCTATTCGACGTTACAATTCGTCTTAGCTTAACCAAGCGAATTGGGGGCGACATGGCTTCGACGTGGGCTATGAAACCTTTCGGTGCATGTCGAGGCGCAGATCACCTCGTAAATACAGCTGCAAACAATTATAGTTGCCAACGACGACAACTACGCTTTAGCCGCTTAAGGCTTGCCCCTCTATCCGAGTTTGCTTGTGGGTTTGGTGTGAGGGTCATTTACACAAGATCGTGCTTCATTCAGTCCGAGTCTGAAGCCCTAAAACCTTAAACGGACTCGCGGTTTAAAATCCTGTTCGTCGGAGTTTAAATTGCTAGATTAAATGACGAAGACTAAACATGTAGAGCCAAAGGCAGAGTACTTGCGGACGCGGGTTCAATTCCCGCCGCCTCCACCAAATAAACAAACCACCCTAGAGGTGGTTTTTTTATTTGTGGATTCGGCAGGATGCGAACCCAAGTTGCGGGTTCAAAAAATTGCCCGGAGCAATTTTTAACATGGTCATTGCCTTCTATTACCATGGCCCGTAGGGTGAAATACATGGATGTATTTCATAATTCCCGCCATTGCGCATCACAAAACCCCAAAATTGTCTAAACAGCAAAGTTTGTTTACGATACGTCCTCATTGCCAATCGATGTTGAGTTATTACAAACCGTGAACGACACTCCCGAATCCTACCGCCATCTACAAAATCAACTCAACCTGAACAAAGGTATTCCCTATACGAAAGACTGGTCAGCCGCTGCTGACTTTTTACAACTCATTGCAAACTACTGCCTTAACACCAAACCAACCACCGTTATGGAATGCAGTAGCGGCCTAACCACGTTAATTTTGGCAAGATGTTGCCAGATAAACAAACATGGTCATGTTTATAGCCTGGAAAATGGCGAAGAGTACGCCGCAAAAACCCGTGACAACCTTAAGCAATATCATTTACAGGAATATGCCACCGTTATTCATGCACCACTTGTTAATACAACTGTTAACTCTAAAGACTTCATGTGGTATTCAATAGAAGGTATTCCAGATACAACGATTGATATGCTGGTAATTGACGGTCCACCCGGTTTTATTCAGCAACACTCTCGATATGCTGCAATACCAATGTTCTATGACAAACTTGCCAATCAGAGCAAGGTTTTTCTTGATGACGCCGGGCGTGATGATGAAAAAGAAATTGTTAAATTATGGTTATCCGAATATCCATCAAGTGAACACGAATATATAGATACTGAACGTGGTTGTTCAATACTGAGCATTCACAAATAAACAGATCAGGATTCACTTGATGCGTTGTAATGCACATCCCAGGTGGCCAGTGCCTTATCGATATCCCCTTCCGCCTGGATCAACTTCCAGAACTCAGCGAAATCGGCCCGGGCCGATTCAAGCCTGAAATTCATTTTATTTTTTTTATCTTTCAAAAAGAGCTCAATATTGGTTTCCACGGTTTCAATGTAATCCCGTGCAATTTCCAGTGGGGACTGTTGTTCGCTACCGCCTTGCAGGATACCGTCCTTGTAAGCTTGCATAATGCCAAAATCCTTGCGTTTGGCAAAACTTGCCGCTGTATCCTCATAATTCCGGGACAGGTGAACATATAAAGCATTATTACCATATTCCTTATCCAGCCGGCCAAGGAACCATGACAGTCGATTATCTGCTTCAATATGTTGTTTCGGATAAGCTAGTCGTTGTTTACCAATAAAGCTGGAAAGAGACTCATGGGCGGATGAATAATTCTGGATATGCTGGCAAGCATGAATGAAGGTAGTTGAGCCGCAACGACCGGTGTTAAGAACGAAAATATTCATGGAACAATAATTTAGATGAGCGGAATCAGGTTGTCATTATAAAACTATTTCTGCCCATCACCAAAATCAAGCTGTTTCCAGCGATTGCTCCAATCCTTTACCCACTCCATTATTTGTTCCGCCGGCATAGGTTTTGCGATGAAATACCCCTGTACCAGGTCACAGCCGGAAGCGCGTAAAAACTTCAGGTCAACCATATCTTCAACGCCTTCTGCTACCGTTTTCATTCCAAGCTGATGAGCCATGCCGAGGCTCGCATTAAATATAGCCCTGATGGATGCATCCTGGCTTACACCATGTACAAAACCTCGATCAATTTTGAGTTCGTCAAAGGGTATATCACGTAACTGTGCCAGGGATGAATGTCCAGTACCAAAATCATCAATCGATAAACTGATATGTTTTAAACGTAAGCGAGTGAGTATATCCAGCACTTCCAATGGATTTTTCATCAATCGACTTTCTGTGACTTCCAGCACCAGGCTCTTTTGTGAAATGCCTGAGCGTTTTGACTCTTCAACCACAAAGTCAGGAAATTCAAGCGCTGCAAGATTTGCCATGGACACATTGACGGCAATGATCAGATCCAGTCCTTCATCCAGCCAGTGTCGTGCATCATTCAACGCATTACGAAACACAATACGCGTTAGATCATCTATCAGGCCGTCTTCTTCTGCCGTTGTAATAAACTGATCTGGAAATACCATACCATCCTGTGGGTGTTGCCAACGCACCAGGGATTCAACGCCGGCCACCTCACCAGTGGCAAGATTAATCTGCGGCTGATAATGGTTTACCAATTCATTATTTTCCAGCGCTCGTATTAAATCATCAGTAGTATACGTTTTTCGATTTCTGCCAGGTTGTTCAGTAAACAACTTGGCATTGAGTTCAAACATCTTTTTTAATTGTTCCGGTAAGACCGGTTTTTGTAAACCACCAAGTACACGTAGATTGTGGGCCCTGGCAAGTTTTTCTGCCGTTTGCAGGATGCGTTCATCTTCACCACTTACCAATACCAGGCCACCTTTGTAACCCACCTGTACAAGATTGCGCACGACTTCTACACCATCCATTTCCGGCATTTGCAAATCACAAAAAATGAC
>JBFHPZ010000116.1:0-6865 GCA_041592495.1 Gammaproteobacteria bacterium
CACTACGTGCAATTACATGGTATTTATCAATTTCTTTAAAGGGTGTTCCCTCCAACCACATATCTATTAAATGACTGTAATTATCAGGATTAACGATCCAAAATAGGCCATTAGCATACCCATTCCACCCCTCTTCTTTCCATATTTTTAGTAACGATTCAGGTAAAACACCAGTGTATTTTGAAATGGTTGATTGATCGGCAATTTCGTGACTTGTTGCCTCTCCCATTGCTTCTACAAATATTTCAAAATCTTCATTTCTCATTAGTCAAAAATACCTCGCTGTAATTCTAAACTCACATTCAGAATCGATAGTGTCAGACTCGATTGATACTTTTGCTAAAAAGTACAAAGCCTTTTACAGACATCCCCATCAATACCCCAACAACTCCACCAGCGTTTTAACATCCCGCATCTGCTGAATACTAACGGATTCATCACTCAAAAAAATCCCGCGTAATTTATTTTCATTTTCAGTCATGGTTTGCTGTAACCATTTGCGCAACACTTTCAGGTTGGCGTAATCTTCTTCCAGTAACGCCAACATGGATCCGTTTGTTTGCTCTCGTAACAAAATGTTTTGCGTATTCGTTTCTTGCGCTACATAAACCGGTACGGTGATCGGCAATTGAATGATTTCACTAGCAACAACCCCAGCTAATTTGTCCTGAAGCATTTCACATGACCTGGTAAATAATGGAAGGAGCTCAGACTGTCGTGGCGCGTCGATATAAAAACGAAACCCTTCCGGCACATCATCCAGCCATTGCGCCACATCTGCCTGTTGCGACCATTCTTCGACCGGCACCAGTACTGTGGAAAACTCATTGGCATAATAGGCCAGTTGCCAGTCTGGCGGTAAATCATCCGGGTAGAAAGTATTTTGCCAGTGTGCATGTCGCCAGCCCTTCGTGCCCAGCTGTAAACCATGGGTGTGTTCCGTGTCGGTTGCGGAATCGTGTATCATTGCCAACTCATTTTTCGCTGAAGGTTCATTGTGGGTATTCTAGTCGACATTATTGCGGTACTGGCCGGTTTTGGCCTGCTCATCTGGAGTGCGGACCACTTTGTGACCGGTGCATCTGCAACTGCCCGTAACCTGGGTGTATCACCGCTGATTATCGGTTTAACCATTGTCGGCTTCGGCACCTCGGCTCCGGAAATGCTGGTTTCCACCTTTGCCGCGCTGGATGGCAATGCGGGGCTTTCCATCGGTAATGCGCTGGGTTCCAATATTACCAATATCACCCTGATTCTCGGTGCCACTGCCCTGTTTTATCCCCTGAGTGTGCATTCTGGCATTCTCAAACGTGAATACCCGCTGTTGCTGATTGCTACTGTACTGGCTTCATTATTACTGTTTTTTGATAATCACCTGGGCCGCATCGACGGCGCTCTTATGTTCAGCGCCCTGTTTTTAATTCTGTTCTGGATAGTGTATTACACCTTAAAGCACCGTGACCACGACCCCATGGAAGACGAGTATGAAAAGGAAATTCCTGAACACATGCCGATGAAAACAGCCATGGCTTATCTGGGAGCAGGCCTGGTGGTATTGCTCGCCAGTTCCAAGCTGCTGGTGTGGGGTGCAACGAATATTGCCGTTGCTCTGGGTGTCAGCGACCTGATTATCGGCCTGACGGTAGTCGCCATTGGCACCAGTCTGCCGGAACTGGCAGCCTCCATCATGAGCGCCAAAAAGGGTGAGCATGATATTGCCATTGGTAATGTCATCGGCTCCAACATGTTCAATATGTTAGGTGTACTGGCGCTTCCGGGTTTGATTGCACCCGGCCTGTTACCCGAGGGTGTGCTCGATCGCGATTTACCCCTGGTGATTATTCTGACAGTATTGCTGTTTGTGTTGTCCTTTGGCTTTACCGGACCGGGTCGCATAAATCGTCTTGAAGGTGGTTTTTTCCTTGGCCTGTTTGTAGTGTATGAAATCGTGCTGTTTTTCAGCGCGACCAGCTAATTAAGAGCGATTGATATTTTGAATCAGGAACAGATTAAAAAACTCGGACTGGCAGTCATCGAAACTGAACTGGCGTCGGTCTCTGCATTGAAATCCCGTATCAATGACGAATTCGTCCGCGCCTGCGAAACCATGTTCGCCTGCGAAGGCCGCGTGGTGGTCACCGGCATGGGCAAGTCGGGCCATATCGGCGGCAAGATTGCGGCAACCCTGGCCAGCACCGGCACGCCCGCATTTTTCGTTCATCCCGGTGAAGCCAGCCATGGTGACCTGGGCATGATTACACCAAAGGACGTGGTGATTGCCCTGTCAAATTCCGGTGAGACAGCCGAAATTCTCACCATCATTCCGATCCTGAAACGCCATGGTGTGCCATTGATCAGCATGACCGGCAATATGAAATCGTCCCTGGCCCGGGAAGCCGATATCAATCTGGATGTTGGCGTGGAAAAAGAAGCCTGCCCCTTGGGTCTGGCACCGACTTCCAGCACCACGGTTTCTCTGGTGATGGGCGACGCCCTGGCGGTGGCCCTGCTGGAAACCCGCGGTTTTACGGAAAAAGACTTTGCCCTGTCCCATCCCGGCGGCAGCCTGGGTCGACGCCTGTTGTTGCACGTCGCCGATATCATGCACTCAGGCAATACCATCCCCAGCGTAAAACAGGATGCCAGTTTGCGGGAAGCCCTGCTGGAAATGACCCGCAAGGGTCTTGGCATGACGGCTATCGTCAATGATGCCAACGAAGTGCTGGGTATTTACACCGATGGCGATTTGCGCCGCACTCTGGATAAAAATATCGACGTACACAAAGCCAACATCGATGAAGTAATGACCCACGGTTGTAAAACCACGCACAAAAACGTACTGGCTGCTGAAGCATTGAAACTGATGCAGGATCACAAAATCAACGCCATACTGGTGGTTGACGATGACAATAAGCTAACCGGCGCCCTGAACATGCACGACCTGTTGCGTGCCGGGGTTGTGTAATAACGACTCATCACTGATAACATCAGCGTGAGATTTTGCAGGTGCGAATTTATTCGCACAGTTATGCTGAACATAAACTTTTGTCCGAATGAATTCGGACCTACTGATATTACGATGGCCAGGGGCCAGCCTGATAAATAACGGATAACACCATGCAAGATATTCTGGAAAAAGCAGCGCAGATCAAACTGGTTATTTTTGATGTGGACGGTGTACTCACCGACGGTTCATTGTTCATTGGCGATGATGGTCAGGAGTACAAGGCTTTTCATTCCAAAGATGGTCATGGCATGCGCATGTTGCAGGATGGCGGCGTGGAAATCGCCATTATCACCGGTCGTGTATCCAATGTGGTGGCGCATCGCATGAAGGACCTGGGCATCAAGCATGTGTACCAGGGTAAACGAGAAAAACTGCCAGCCTACGAAGATTTGTTGAAGCAGGTGAACTTAAGCCACGAGAATATTGCCTATGTAGGTGATGATGTGGTGGATTTGCCGGTAATGACCAAAGTTGGCCTCGCCATCTGCACCCAGGATGCACACCCTTTTGTAAAACGTCATGCCCACTGGATTACGGAACATGCCGGTGGTCGTGGTGCCGGCCGTGATGTGTGCGAACTGATACTGGAAGCGCATGACAAACTGGATCAGATGCTTGAATCTTATATCAGTCGCTAAGCAGTATCCCTGCCCATTACCATGAGAACCTTTCTCAGCCTGGTTATCGTTCTTGCACTGGCAGTGATCAGTATCTGGTTTCAGGATTTGTTTAAGGAACCCACCTCGATCATCAAGGAAAAAGATGAGCATTTCCCCGACTACTTCATGGAAAATTTCACCATCACTCAAATGAATGACAAGGGGCAAGCTACTTATGTACTCCAGGCAGGCAGGTTGCAACATTTTGCCGATGATGACAGCTCGGAAATCGAATTACCGGTGATTCATTTTCATGATGACAAGGGCGACTGGAGCATTGCCGCCCAACGCGCAGTCATACTCACTGATAAAAATATCATTCACTTATACGATCAGGTACAGGTACGTCGCAACAGTTCCGAAAACCGTGACTCACTGGAAATTGACACGGATTATTTGCGCATCGACACGGATTTGAAAATCGCTGAAACCGATAGACCGGCCCATGTAAAAACCCAGGAACTTGATCTTGATACCCTTGGTATATTGTTTGATAACAGGCAGGGTATACTTAAACTCAAATCCCGAGTCAGAGGACGTTATGCCCCGATTGAATAGAATGGTCACCCTAATGCATATCTTCTGCATCTGTCTCGCCACCATCACCACAAATCTGCAGGCCAAAACCTCAGACAATGACCTGCCGCTACACATTGAAGCAGACTCGGTAGAAATACACGAACAACAGGGAGTGAGTATTTACAGGGGCAACGTCAGCATCACTCGCGGCAGCATGTTAATCAATGGTGAATTGATTCATATTCATTCCAGACAGGGCGTACTGGAAAAAATTCGTGTTGAGGGTACACCGGCCAAGTTTCATCAGCTCAATGACCTGGATGAAGAAATCAGTGCCCAGTGCCAGCAAATGGAATATCAGGCTGACTCCGGTCAATTAATACTTAACAAGGACGCCATCCTGGTACAAAACAAAAACCGATTTTCCAGCGAACACATTATTTATGACACCCGCAAGGATATTGTACAGGCAGGCAATAACCAGCAACTGCAAAATGGTGATCAACCGCAACGTGTGACCATTACCATACATCCGGAAAAAAACAACGACAGTAAAAAACAACAAGAATGAATATATTGCGGGCTGAAAATCTGGTGAAGCAATTCCGCACCCGCAAGGTGGTGGATGATGTTTCGATTGCGGTACAAAGCGGTGAAGTCATCGGCTTGCTTGGCCCCAATGGTGCTGGCAAGACCACCAGTTTCTACATGATGGTGGGCCTGATCCCGACGAATGGCGGCCATATCTACCTTAATGATAAAAACATCACCCACTTACCCATTCATGCGCGGGCACGTATGGGTATTGGCTATCTGCCCCAGGAAGCATCGGTTTTCCGCAAACTGACGGTGTCGGACAATATAATGGCCATTCTGGAAACCCGGCCCGACATGAACCGTAAACTGCGCCAGCAGCGCCTGCAGGAATTACTGGATGAGCTGCAAATCGATCATATTCGCGACAACACCGGCTATAGTCTGTCCGGTGGTGAACGCCGACGGGTTGAAATTGCCAGGGCACTGGCGGCTGAACCCCGTTTTATTTTGCTGGATGAACCCTTTGCCGGGGTTGATCCCATCTCCGTACTGGAAATACAGCGTATCATTCGCCAGCTCACCGAAAAGGATATAGGTGTACTGATTACGGACCATAATGTGCGTGAAACCCTGGGCATATGCCAGCGCGCCTATATTTTAAGCGCCGGCCAGGTCATTGCTGAAGGCAGCCCTGAAACTGTACTTAAAGACCAGCAAGTCAAAGATGTTTATTTAGGTCAAAATTTTAGCCTGTAAAATCGGCTATAAATAAGTTAGGGGCTAACAAAAGAGAGATTTATGGCACAACACCTGCATATCGCTGCGAATTACAGTAAAATCAACTTATCCATCCTGGCCTGAGTTAGATACAACAAGAATGAAGCAGTCCCTACAGCTACGCCTTGGTCAGCAACTGACCATGACCCCTCAGTTGCAACAGGCTATCAAGCTATTACAACTCTCAACCCTTGAACTACAAGCTGAAATCCAGGAAGTGCTTGAATCCAATCCCATGCTCGATATCGAGGATGAGAACAGTGGCGATGAGCAACAGGAGAATTCGGAAGAATGGAAATCCTCCAGCGACAATAATTCCACTGAAGATAATGCCGACTATAATGAAACCGCCCCACAGGACAGTGACACCACCTCGCTGGATATAGATGGTGATCGCAATATCCCGGATGATTTGCCGGTAGATAGCGCCTGGGAAGATATTTACGATTTGCCCGTTAACACCAGCTCGGGTGGTGGTGACGATGATAAACAGCGCGAATTCCTGGAAAACCAGAGCGGCGTGGAAGACGCCCTGATTGACCATTTGTTATGGCAATTACAATTCGTGAACCTTAGTGACAATGACCGAGCCATCGGCCTTGCCATCATTGATGCCATTGATGATGACGGTTATCTCAAGGAAAGTTGTGAAGATATCCTCAACGGCCTGAAAGATGAATTTGATATTGAGCTGGATGAAGTCGAGGCTGTGTTACACCTGATCCAGCACTTTGATCCAGTGGGAGTCGCCTCCCGCGATCTCCGGGAATGCCTGTTACTCCAGCTGGAACCCTTCAATGGCGACAGTACCCCTCAATCCAAACATGCCAGGCTAATCATTCGTGATCATCTGGATCTGCTGGGTTGCCACGACTACGCCAAACTGAAACGCTTCACCCGTTTATCGGAAGAGGAACTGGCGGAAGCTATCAGTTTTATTCAGACTTTGAATCCAAAGCCCGGCTCGATCATCAACAAATCATCTACACAGTATGTCGTACCCGATGTTTTCGTACGCAAACACAAAAATCGCTGGCTGGTTGAACTCAACCCTGAAACCGCACCCAAATTACGCATTAACCCTTTGTACGCCAGTTACATCAATCGCGGTGATCGCGGCGACGATAATACTTTCATGAAAAACAACCTGCAGGAAGCCCGCTGGTTCATCAAGAGTTTACAAAGTCGTAACGAAACTCTGATGCGGGTGGCGACAGCCATTGTCGAACATCAGCGCAATTTCCTCGAATACGGTGAGGAAGGCATGAAGCCGCTGGTATTGCGGGATATCGCGGAAGAACTGGAATTACACGAATCCACTATCTCCCGAGTCACCACCCAAAAGTATATGCACACCCCACGGGGC
>JBFHPZ010000117.1:0-6811 GCA_041592495.1 Gammaproteobacteria bacterium
AAGTGAAGATCGAGCAGGGTTCCGTCAAGGTCGAGAAAAACACTGTCGATATCGGGCCATTTAATGATCATAGGATTTTGATGCCAATCTACGTACAATAAACGAAATTCTAAAGACTTAATCAATGAAACAAAAGCCGCACATCGTAAAAACCCGAACATTGGCTGAAAGCAGGCTGTTTTCCATAGAACAGGTCAGCCTGGAATTCAGCAATGGCACGACCTGCGATTATGAACGCATCATTGCCTCCAGCAACGGTGCCGTGCTGATTGTACCTGTGCTGAATGATTCTACGGTGCTCATGATACGTGAATATTCCGTTGGCACCGACCGTTATGAACTGGTATTCCCCAAGGGCCGCATTGATCAGGGTGAAAATATCGACACCGCCGCCAACCGTGAACTCATGGAAGAAACCGGATATGGCGCCCAACAGCTGTCACATATTTACACCATGAGCATCGCACCGGGCTATCTTGGTTTTGATACTTACATTGTGGTTGCCGAAAACCTGTACGAAAACAAACTCGACGGCGATGAGCCGGAACCGCTGGAAGTCGTGCATTGTGATTTAAATAAGTTCGACGACATCATACAGCAACCGGAACTCAGTGAAGCCCGGACCATTGCTGCGCTTTATATGGTCAGGGATTTATTGCGCAACAGGACACATCATGACTGAACTTAATCTTGAATACCTGTGCATGAATGTCGTCGATATTGCGCGACTCGCCGGTGCCAGGATTCTGGAAATATACAATAGCGGATATGATATCGAACACAAGGAAGACAAAACGCCCTTAACCACCGCCGACCTTGCAGCCAATGACATTATCATCGCAGGCCTGAAAGAACTGACGCCGGAGATTCCGATACTCTCGGAAGAGTCCGAAAAAATTCCATTTAAAATTCGCAAACAATGGCAGCGCTACTGGCTGGTTGATCCACTCGATGGCACACGGGAATTTATTAAACGTAACGATGAATTCAGTGTAAACATTGCCCTGATTGAAAACCACCAGAGCATACTCGGTGTTATCTACGCACCGGTCATGGCCATTGATTATTACGCCTGGCGCAATGGCGGCGCCTTCAAACAAGAAAAAGGGCAAGCTCCATCTAAAATACATGTACGCAGAATCAAGCCAGATAAACTGGTAATTGCCGGCAGTCGCTCCCATGGCTCTGAACTCCAGCAAAACTATATTGCCCAGCTGGAAAATGCCACTGTCATGCCCATGGGCAGCTCACTCAAATCTTGCCTGGTCGCAGAAGGCAAGGCTGATATCTATCCACGACTGGGCCCAACATCGGAGTGGGATACTGCTGCATCACAATGCATAGTTGAAGAAGCCGGTGGTCACCTGGTCAATGCCAGCACAAAACAGCCCATGCGTTACAATCTGAAGGACAGCCTGACCAATCCACACTTTCTGGTTTATGGCGATAACAGTAAAGACTGGTGTGCTTTACTTTAAGTATTGAGACAAACCGGTTTGAACTTACTGACCATCAGTGGTGTTCGTACGGGAAAATAATTCTCACACTTTGAGCCCTACTGTTATTTAGCGCGATATATTCAAGCGTTATGACAGACGATCATTTAACTTGTAATTCCTTGATACTCCGCAGCAGACTACCACCCACCCAAACGGGAAATCGTTTAGAATGTCCCGAAACTAATTTCGGAGAATACACATGAACGAGCAAGCCTTTAAAAAAGCTGTTTCACTCATGGATGCAGCCAATAGCGAAGATCCAAACATTGAAACTGTCGATGGCAAGGCATGGCCAAAGGAACTGCTTTATTCTCATCGTATGTCTGACATGCTGCAACGCTACAAACCGGAAGCTGATGATGTAGCCAAGCTGGCTATTCGCGGGCAACATATCCAGCGTTGGAAATCGCCCCGTGATGCCTATCCCATGGATAAAAAGGGCTACCATTTGTGGCGCACCAACCTATACACATTTCATGCTGACACGGTCGCTGAACTGATGAAACAAGCAGGTTATGATGAACAATCCATTGAGCGCGTCAAACAGGCCGTGGGAAAACGTGGACTTAAAACAAATAAAGATACTCAACTTTTAGAAGATGTTGCTGCCCTGGTGTTTATAGAACATTACATGCTGGCGTTTGCAGAGAAACATCCAGAATACGACGAAGCCAAATGGATTGGCATTATTCAGAAAACCTGGAAGAAAATGACGGAAGATGCACATGCATTTGCGCTTTCGGGGCACATTAAGTTACCTGAACCCCTGATACCGCTTATTCAAAAATCATTGGCTTAACAGTAGATATTTTTCATTTCAATGTTACGAATCACCGAAATCAAATTGCCGCTTGATCATTCACCGGACGATCTCAAACAGGCGATCCTTCAGCGCTTGCAAATCACGGCGAAAAGTCTGCTTGGCTACACCGTTGCCCGTCGTGGATATGATGCACGTAAGAAAAGTAACATTGTATTTGTATATTCGCTGGATGTTGATGTGCTTGATGAGGCGCAGTTATTACAGCGATTTAGTCATGAACGCGACATTAAACCAACCCCCGACACTAACTATACATTCGTAACTCACGCCCCCGACAACCTCAACACACGTCCGGTGATAATTGGTACAGGGCCCTGTGGCTTCATGGCAGGGCTGGTCCTGGCGCAAATGGGGTTCAAGCCGTTGATTCTGGAACGTGGCAAGGAAGTCCGACAACGCACCAAGGACACCTGGGCTTTATGGCGAGACCACAAACTGAATCCCGAATCCAACGTGCAGTTTGGTGAAGGTGGTGCGGGTACTTTTTCTGATGGCAAATTGCATACTCAAATTAAAGACCCTCGATACCTGGGCATGAAGGTTTTACGGGAATTCGTTAAAGCAGGTGCGCCGGAAGAGATTCTTTACATCAGCAAACCACATGTCGGTACTTTCCGGCTGGTCAGCATGGTGGAAAAAATTCGTAAGGAAATAACCAGTCTCGGCGGTGAATTCCGTTTTGACAGCCGTGTAACAGATATAGATATCAATAATGGCCAGGTGCACGGTGTCACTCTGGCCAGTGGCGAACACATCGAGACTGATCATGTGATCCTCGCCATTGGCCATAGTGCTCGCGATACCTTTCAAATGCTGTATGACCGTGGTGTTTATTTAGAAGCCAAGCCTTTCTCCATCGGTTTTCGGATTGAACATCCACAATCACTTATTGATCAATGTCGTTATGGTAATTTTGCCGGACACGAAGAACTGTCTGCGGCTGACTACAAACTGGTGCACCATTGCAAGAACGGCCGCAGTGTCTACAGTTTTTGCATGTGTCCAGGCGGCCAGGTTGTGGCTGCTACTTCAGAAGAAGGGCGAGTTGTGACCAACGGCATGAGCCAGTATTCACGCAGCGAACGTAATGCAAATAGCGGCATTGTGGTCGGTATTACTCCGGAAGACTTTCCGAGCGATCATCCGCTGGCGGGTGTCGACTTGCAGCGAGATCTTGAATCACGAGCTTTTGAATTAGGCGGTCATAATTACGACGCACCAGGACAACTTGTTGGCGACTTCCTCAAGGGCCAGGCATCAACAAAACTTGGCAAGGTACAACCATCCTATACACCTGGTGTACATTTGACTGATCTAAGCACCGCCTTACCTGATTATGCTATTGCAGCCATTCGCGAAGCTTTGCCTGCATTCGATAAACAGATCAAGGGCTTCGCTATGCACGATGCGGTGCTGACCGGTGTTGAAACGCGCACCTCATCGCCCATACGCATCAAACGAAATCGTGAAGACTATCAGAGCATCAACACCCGGGGCCTCTACCCTGCAGGTGAAGGTGCAGGTTACGCCGGTGGCATTCTATCCGCTGCTGTGGATGGCATTGAAGTTGCGGAAGCAGTTGCATTGAGCATGGTAGAAAAAACCACCTAGGGATTTTTTACTTACTATCATCCACAGCAGACGGGTTTTACCTTAATAATTATTTATCACCATAAACCACCCACGGTGAACACAATATTATTGATATCGTCACCTTCAATATCACGACTTGAATAATTGAGGCTTAAGATGATGCGACTATCACCTGAGACAGGAATTCCATAGCCAACACCAATCAAATAACCCAGGCCGGTGTCACTCGTGTCAGTGGTAGTTGTATTACCATAGGTATAGGAAAGCTCGGCAAAGGTTAAGCCTATGTCGCCACGCAATAGAAATCCGTCACCTACTTCAGAACCAAAAAATTTCATGGCACTAAGACCATACAAATAACTGTCGATAGAAAAACTTTCGTTATATATCTCATCGTCCAGTGTGTCTGATACCACATTGACAACAAAACCCATCATGGTTTTTTGATCTGCCAGCGGCCAGTAAAAACCGAACAAGTCCATGCCTATGGTGTAACGACTGATACCCGGTAATGCATCAACCTGCTCCAGAGCCGAATTCAAATCACCCGGATAATCAACATCGGCAAAACCCAGAGCCCAATAGGTGTACCAGGACTCAACCTCGGCCCGGGCATTCTGAATTGGCAAAATTACTGAAATCAATAAAATGGGGATTAGTTTTTTTAACACGTTCATCGTCCTTTATGAAAAGTAAGAGTGTTTTTAAAAAATTAGCCACGAGGCTACTGCTCATTAAAACAGCAGGCAGTTTATCTGAAAATTAATTTTCAGCAATATAAACCTGGGCCTGGAGAAGGAGGGAAAAAGCATTAGGGACGAATTAAAAAAACGTACAACCAGATGAGTAGCGGACGGACCACTCAGTGTTGTAAGCTGGAGCTGGTGTTAATAATAATTATCTGGCTAACTCAGCATCACGATAGTGCGGATTTTTCCAGCATTGAGGAAGCTCTTCGCCGGATAAAAACACCAGATCGGATTTTTTAAGCTTTACCGGATCCTGAACTTCTTCACCTTCCTGATATTGACCTACAACTTCATCACAATTCAGGTTAATGAGATCTACCAGGTTTGAGACTTCCACCATATGGCCGCTGGACATTTGACGAAATAACATAGCCATCTCCTTGTAATCACTTTTACTTCAACAGATTACTAATCTAACATTTCCGCACAGTGATAATCACTTACATTTAACCTGTTATCTCGTCTACAGCCAGTTGTATTGATAAGCATGTTTTATCATGTGGAAACTGGATGTCAGGTATTTACGATATTTATCCCCATCAATTTTCCAACCCCTGATGCAATTAGGCTTACCGGTTTCTTGAGCCCTCTTTATGACAACTAGAACGCCTGTTTGAAAGCCGTTAAAAACGCATCATACTGATTGGCAGGCAAATGATTAATTCCGGCTGCAGCCTTACGACCCCCACCTGTTGGGAACTGTCGACACAAATCATCCGCACCGGTTTTATTGTTCATGGGTGCACGCACACTCACCAGATAACCGCCATCATCCAGCTCAGTTAACATCGCATGGGCCCGGGCAGGATTTTGCTGAGCCAGATCATTGGCATAAACGCCACTCACACGACGCGCCCATTTTTCATTTGGCAGGATATACAGTGCATGGCTGTCATCTGCAAACTTCGGCTCAAGACTTTGTGCCTGCTCCACATCCTGTTGATAGCCTTTCAATAATTTCTGATAACCGACCTCTTTACTTATAAAGTCAAAGGGGTTCTCGTAAGGCTTGATGATGTTATATAAATCTTGTGGCGTGTAAATCAGGTCATCCAGTGATGAACCGTAACCATTGTAATTCATACAGGTGCCGAGCAGTTTAAGCTGTTCAAGTTGCTCAATGGACAGGCCCAGTGGTTTTGCCACAGTCTCAGCAGATGCAAATAAATTATCACCATAGGCGGCAACAACTGCCCAGGGCAAATATTTATTTTTTAAATATCCATTTACCAACAAGCCGGTGCAAACATTGGCATCGGTATTGATATGAACTTCCAGTGAAGATTGCTGGGGTATATCACCGGCAAAATGATGATCAAAATAAATAGCCTCGGCACCCGAATTTAAAACTCGCACCAGATCATCACGGTTCTTATCCAGTGAAATATCCAGTACGGTGACATAATCTCCCTTGCCCGCCTGAACCTGTTTTAGCAAACTGATATCACGCTTAACACCTGTTACCAGTGTACTGGCAACCGGATTTGCCAGTCGCAATTGGTGCAGTGCACATATACCATCCGCATCACCGTTAAATACATCAATAAACGCCATAAATTTCCCCGTTGTTAGTTTTTATATTCCATTAAAACCCATATCCCTTCGTTTCACTGCCCTACGCAATGATGTCTTTTAGTCAAAAACAGAACCATCACGTACTCGCTGACAATAACTTTTCGTTTGTGGATTTTCAACTGCATCGACGATCGCTTCAACCACTTCACCAAATTCTTCCGGCGATATGGCACTCATGATGCGGCTCAACAGGTCTGATTTGACATCAGCATAGGAAACTTTCCCATCTTTCAAATACACCATTATACCCGCCATACTGTAATTACTTTGGTCCTGCTGATCCTGCGCTTCCGATATCTGGCGATTCATTTCCATTAATTCATCATATTTTTCTTCGATGGCATCCGTCAGTTCATCATCCATATCATCGGGCAAGCTGACTTCATAGTTATCCTCTTCTATTTGCACTTGCGGTGACAAGGATTGAGCCTTAAGCCAGTCCACAAACAGAGTAAATGGTTTTTCATGAAAAAAAACATATTCAAGCATACGAGTAACTCTTACATCTTTAAAAATACTATCAATAAAAAAGGCGGCCTTTCGGCCGCCTCTCTCCCCGACACACATTCTGC
>JBFHPZ010000118.1:0-6795 GCA_041592495.1 Gammaproteobacteria bacterium
AGAATCACGACCGGTGCCTTATTGAATGGACTATGACGGAATACCGCAGAGCAAAGATTGCCAGCGACGTGCGCCAAACAGCATGAACATAATATGCTAACCGAATGCAACTCGACCGATGCGGTTCATACTTCACCACATCCTACGCGTACTATCACGTTAACTTTCAGGACAAGGAATCACCATGAATACATACCCAAGAACGTTCTCACACATCGGTATTTCTGTTCCCAATGTGGAGAAAGCAGCCAAATTTTACAGCGAAGTCATGGGGTGGTATCACATAATGGAACCCACTGTGATCACCGAAGAATCAGATACACCCATAGGCCAAATGTGCATTGATGTTTTTGGCAAAGGCTGGGGATCTTTTAAGATCGCTCACATGTCTACGGGCGACAGAATTGGAGTTGAAATGTTCGAGTTTAAAAACAATGAAACTCCGAAAGATTTTGAATACTGGAAAACGAGCACTTTTCACTTTTGTGTTCAGGACCCGGATATTGAAGGACTCGTAGCTAAAATTGTGAAGCACGGCGGGAAACAACGTATGCCTATCCGTGAATATTACCCTGGAGAGAAGCCCTATAAGATGTGCTACGTCGAAGATCCGTTTGGCCTTATTTTTGAGGTTTACTCTCATAGCTATGAGTTAACCTATTCACAAGGTGCGTACTAAAAAATTAACAAGTGCATGCAGTCGGCACAAAGTGTCCGCTGCGCACGCCTTTTTTCGCTGATGCTAAACGTTATGTGTCTGTCACCTATAGGTTGTAGAAGGTATTCTGATGACTGATTATATTGGCTCTTGTCTGTGTGGCACCGTGAGATTTGAGGTGCAAGGGGAGTTTGACAGCTTCTACCTGTGTCATTGTCAGCATTGCCAAAAAGATACGGGCTCTGCTCATGCGGCAAATCTATTTTCGCAGTCAGCTAAATTAACCTGGCTGTCGGGTGCAGATGCTGTGACTTCTTTTACGCTTCCGGGCACTCGTCACAACAAAAGCTTTTGTAAGTTGTGTGGTTCGGCATTGCCAGATACTCAGCTCGCAGGTTTGCTTGTCGTTCCCGCAGGCTGTTTGGACACTAAAATCTCTATGTTGCCAACAGCGCATATTTTTACATCCAGCAAAGCTGCTTGGGATGAGGAGTTAGGGAGAGTGCCAAAGTTCGAGGAACTGCCAGAGTGAGCTCGATAGGTTGGGCCGAGGCACGAAGCCCATCATATCTCATACGCGTGCTCGACATTACGACACCCGGATTGCGAGTGGCCAAGTTCGGCAATGCTACTCAGCTGTCATTCATTTCATTATTGCGTTGATCAGTTAAACTGCAGGCCTCATCCGCAGGCAGATCGGTGCACGCATCGGCGGCTCTGGGCAGCGGCACAGGTCTAACAGGTCCTCCATGCCATGGCGCGCAGGATAC
The DNA here is from genome assembly GCA_041592495.1 of Gammaproteobacteria bacterium. Taxonomy (GTDB): domain Bacteria; phylum Pseudomonadota; class Gammaproteobacteria; order SZUA-229; family SZUA-229; genus JBFHPZ01. The sequence goes on from JBFHPZ010000118.1 coordinate 1,429, forward strand.
CGAGGCTGTAACCACGGCAGCGATAAATAATGCGGTAAACCATTCGAATTTTCTTTGAGTGGATGACATTTTGTACTCCTTAGTCGCCCTACGGTGGGTATATTCAGTATGACTATGTAGTAAGGAGTGATGGAGAAGGAATTATGGAAAACCCATGGAGATTCGAATCCTCGTATTAATATCATACGATTTTGTAACTGACTTCAGTCGCGCTCATGGTTAATGGGTATGGCGTACGAAAACCACCCTGTAATCACTGAACGTAATATCGATAGACATTTAAAAATTGTGTAAAAAATTATTGAGCACAACCTTTTCAACGACAGTTGCATAAGTCTTACTGAGTTGTCTCAACTATTCGGGAATGCTTTGCGATCTGCTGTAGATGCACTTTCTTCGCACTTGCCACGAATCTGGATTGATCCATTATAGAGATGGTAACGGTCTAGTTCGATGTATCCATTCCGGCAAAACCTGTTTTCATTTAATATATTGGTCAGTAATAAATCAACTCGTTCATCAGCATGGGTGGGTGGGCAGGCTTTGCCGCCTGGACTGTACGAAGAAGGCCTGCTGTCTGGTAAATCCACGTTCAGCTGATAGACAAACAACTTGATATCATTCTCTGATATTTTTGTCCTAAATAGTTCGCTTGTTTTTTCAAACGAATGCTGGTTATGTGCACAGCTACTTACCAGTAATGAAGCGGCGAGTATATAGAAAATGATTTTTCCTGACATTGTTTGCTCGTGGTTTTTAAAAAACAATCAAAGCTTGCCGGCGTTAAATCGTAAGATAAAGTTGAAAGACCGCTTGATCGACGTGCAAGGCAGGCCATGATGGATGGTGCTGTATTGCGGTCATATGAAATGTATGTTTCATCTGACCGCGCCTGATTAGCAATTAATTCCTAACTTAACTTACATGTGCGTTTGCGAACGAGCACTTAACTCTCGTACCAGTTCATCATACAGTGCGCCGCTCTCTGCATTTCGTTTGCGTTCAGCATCCAGATTGGAGAGGGTTTTTATCACCTGTTGAACATAAGGGTGATCCTGTGTGTAGTTCTGCTTCAACAGTAGTAGTACCTGTTCAAACTGCAAACGTGCATCATCAAATCGTTTCTGTCTCAGAAGCACTTGACCAAGCGAATTCTGGCAAACCGCCAGTGTCAGCGGATCAACAGACGACTCGTGCCAAATGGAAATGGCTTCTCCATAAAGCGCTTCAGCTTCCTTCAGGCGCGCCGCACTGTGGTAGAAATCAGCCAGATTTGCCAGCATGGTTGCAGTGTTGGTATGCCGTGGTCCCGACACATTGCGTACTATATTGAGTGATCTTTTTAACAGTGCTTCGGCATCATTAGCCTGGTCCTGGTGGATTGCTACCGAAGCCAGCTTGTTCAGGCTAACCACAACTTGCAGATGGTTAGAGCCAAGTTTCTTCTCGCGTAGTTGTAGACTCTCCATAAAACTGGATTTGGCTTTTACATAATCTTCCTGGTTATAGTAAATGGTGCCGAGTTGATCCAGAATTTGTGCAACCTTTAGAGCATCAATGCCCGGCTCGGATCGAGCCATATCCAATACCTTCATTTGATATGTTGCAGCCTTATCATATTCCTGCGTTACAAAAGCAATAGCTGCAGCTAAAGCGAAATAGTTCGGATTGGATGGGTTTAATTGTAAAGACTCTTCGATAAGCTTGCGCGCTAATGCATAGTCATTACGATTCGCGGCAAGTATGCTCAAGTCATATGCGGCTTCTGCAGCTTGATTCTTGCTGTTGACACGCACTTGATCAAGAAATAATTCAGATGTGGCAGGCGATGTCTTTTCTGCTGTTTTTTTCTGAGACTGAATATCAGAAGTCGCAGCACTTGTGTTCGATCCAGCGATTTCAGACGTTATTACACGAGACTGCGAACGCACCTGTAATTCATCGGCGTTGTCGGTGGTTGTGGAAGCCGTTGTCTGAAGACTCGCCAATAATGCAGTAAATAGAACAATGCCCGTTACTGTGTTCAAATAATTTTTCATCTTATTACACCCTTGTTGGTTCCCAGGTGTGTTTAGTTTGAGAAATAATTATTGAGTGGATAAGGAGAAACAGTGGAAAAAATGTGAAGTTTTATTTTTTTTTATTTCATTCAATCTAATACTCCACTTCATAAATGGAGTGGATGTATTGTTAATTATTTAGTTATTGAGAGAAGTACTGGATAGAATTTCTTGTGCAGGTTTTTGATGTGGCTGTCGATTGTACAGCCACTAACGAGGAAAACATTTGAAGTGAACGTGGAAAGCCATGTGTAAGTTGACGATCCACGTCTGGGTCAATCGTCTTAGCGTCCAATCATGCGACCTGCAAGTTTCTGCCGCTCGAATACCAGATGCTTCACAGCCCCTAGCACATGCAGAATCACCGCTATCAGAACGACCTTTGAGGAAAACACGTGAACCACTTCGATGATCTCGTGCAGAGAGTCCATTTTTCCCGTCGGACTTGCAATCGAGAACCAGGTGAACACCTCGATGGCGCGGCCACCCGTCCACACCGCCAGCGGTCCGCTGACAATCAGGATGCTCATTCCGAGCAGCAGGATGACGTGAACCAGCTGCGTCAGGCGTTGCATTACCACGGGCTGCTCGAAGGCCATAGGACCACGGCTGAATATCCTCCACAGCACGCGAAAGGCGAGCGGCAGGAATGCCAGTGTGCCGATAGCAATATGCAACTTCAGCCAGTAGAGTTTCTCGGTGCCTTTCGGCATATCCTCAAAGTACAGTCCGATGCCGAGCAGGACGAGTATCAGCGCGGCGCCGAGCCAGTGGTTCAACCTGGACACCCGACCATAACTGTGTGTCGTGTCGTGTAGCGAAACATCGCTGGTGTGCCGGTTATCAGCAGGTGTCATTGTGTCGGTTTTAGCTGTCATAGTCTGTCTCTCTATTGTGTATTGGTTTTTGTATCTTGCCAGCCGCCGTCGAGTACCTTATCTCGAACGCCTGCTTCGGCTTAATTCTCTGTGCGATCAGTATGCCTGGCCAGTAAGGAGTAACTGTGAAGGAATTATGCAAAACTCATGGAGATTTGAGCGGGCTAAATACTGTCATTCAATTTTGTAACCTACACCATATGTAGAATGAATAACTTCTTCATCGCCCATCGCTTCAGAAAGTTTTTTGCGCAGATTTTTTATGTGACTATCGATGGTGCGATCGCTGACAATCCGGTCATCCAGATAGCTCAACTCCATCAGGCTGTCTCTTGAATACACACGTCCAGGTTGTGACATGAGGGCCTGAAGCATTCGAAACTCAACAGGTGTGAGTTCAAGTTCCTCTTCCCCGATTTTGCATTGAAAACGTTTGGGATACAGGACAATACCTCGGTATTCAATTTTGTCTTCCGTCGTAACAGCAGGATGCTGTTGCACGCGACGTAGAATGGTGCGCACCCGTGCAACCACTTCGCGTGGTAGAAATGGTTTGCAGACATAATCGTCGGCGCCCATTTCAAGACCGAGCAGACGATCAATTTCATCGACTCTGGCGGTGAGCATAAGAATCGGCACAGTGGAGAACTGTCTGACTTCTCTGCAAATGCTTAAGCCATCTTTCCCCGGTAACATGAGATCCAGAATGACGAACGCCGGATCACTTGCCTTGATGGTTTCCACGGCCTTGCTACCATCATTCAATACCGAAGTCGTAAACCCTTCCTTGGTCAGATAGTCCACGAGTATTTGTGCGATTTTTTCCTCGTCTTCTACGATGATAATTTTCTGCTTGTTCATGTTATTTCTCCGACGTAATCGGGAAAGTCAGTCGAATACACAGGCCACCCAGTTCGGATGGTGATGCCGTAATGCTACCGTGATGTGCATCCACAATATTTTTGCAGATCGCCAGTCCAAGTCCTGCTCCGGCGGTACGACGACTGCGGGATATCTCATGACGATAGAGTGGCTCGAATAATTTTTCGCATTCATCTTCACTCACGCCCGGCGGCGTATCCTGAATGGTGATAATAACTTCGTCTCTGCTACTGGTCAGGCTGATTTCTATGCGCCCGGGAGCATCCGTGTAGGCAAGTGAATTTTCGAGCAGATTAACAAACAGTTGATCCAGGCGCTGACTATCGCCACTTACCATTTTGTCGGTATCGCCAGCCATCTTTATATTTATGTCCTGTTCACTGGCGCGTTTCTGAATCGCATCAACTGCGGTGATCAAACTTTGCCGAATATTCATTGGGGCGAATGCGTAACGCAATCCTCCGATGTCCGACACAGAGAGTTCATAGAGATCGTCGATCAGGTGACGCAGGCGCGTAACTTCCTGGTCCAGCGAGAGAATCTGTTGCATGTCGAGGGGACGAATGCCGTCTTTCATGGTTTCAATCTCACCGGTGAGTATGGTCATAGGTGTGCGCAATTCGTGGGAGATATCCGCCAGCCAGCGTTGGCGAGAAGCACGGTTTTCTTCCAGCTTGAAGGCCAGACGATCCAGATTCGTCATTAATTGTCCCAGTTCATCCTTTCTGTGTTCATTGAGCCGAGTGGAGTAGTCGCCACTGGATAGCCGGGAAATACTCGACATCGCACGCCGAATCGGCGCGAGTAACACCCGGGTCAGCAACAATGAAACAATAACCGCAAGAAGCAGAGAGACAAACCCGATCAAACCACTGGTGATCCATTGCTGCCGGGAAAAAGCAGTTTCCTGGGGCGAGTCGAAATGCCGTCTTGGAGCGCTGCGCAGTTCACCCACCGTTTCCCCGTCCACGGTGACTGGCACCCTGATGGGGCTAGTGGCCTCAAGTGGAAAAGGTGCACCGGCAATACGTTCACCATCCATGCTGTACAGGGCGGTCGGAGGACCTAGCTGTGAAGACCTTGCACCATGATCCCCCACTGCGGATGGATCTGCCGAGGACAACTCGTGAGGCGGCAACAGTTTGTCTGGCGGTGGCGGGATACCAGTCCGCCTCTGCACTTCGGGATTCTCTGCCGAATGCGCCCACAATATCGCCTCGAAGCGTGGTTCACTCAGCGTTGACCAGGAGTGGCCGGCAGCAATATAAGTCTGTGACAGATCGTCAGTGAGTAAATAAAGGCGTGTCTCTTCCAGTGCATTGACGTAATCCAGAAAGCCCTGTTCGAAACTCCAGCGCGCCAGACCCAGGGTAGAAATTAATACCACCAGGGTCAGTCCCAGAAATGCCGAAATTAATTTTTTGGAGATTGTGAACGTCATGACCCAAGTATAACCATCCCATGTTTATCAAACAGTCGTTTGGCATCGAATACTGGGCTTTTCCTGGCTTTCTGCACATTATCTGCACATTGACCTATTACGCTAG
>JBFHPZ010000119.1:0-6738 GCA_041592495.1 Gammaproteobacteria bacterium
ATAGGCACCTGCTGCAGAACCTGCTTCACCTGATCAGCTTCAGGATTCAAGAACAGGGACACTACACTGACAAATCCCGGTACTACTTTACAGATGGCCTGTGCCTGCTCAATGCTGACATGCCGCGGGCTCCTGGCATAAAACACCAGACCAATCGCATCGACTCCCAGCTGTGCCGCCGTAACAGCATCTTGTGGACGTGTAATGCCACAAATTTTAACTCGGGTACGTAATGTCATGGGCCTGTTCGGATCATAATGAACCGGGGATGATACCAGAAAACCGTGGAGCTGCTGAGCATTTGGCGCTTAGATAAACTCGGGAACCAACACATGTTTGGGCAAGGTATAGCGATCAGGATAGCTCACCTTGACCAGATACAAACCTTCCGCTGGCGCCGTCGCACCCGCAAGGGTTCGATCCTGGGTTTTAAGCAAATCAGCTATCCATGTTACCGGTTGTTCTGCTGCACCGACCGACATCAGGGAACCTGCAATATTACGTACCATGTGATGTAAAAATGCATTGGCTTCGATATCGATATAAATAAATTCGCCCTTACGCTGGACGCTGACGGAATTCACACAACGCCGGGCATGTTCAGCCTGGCAAGCCGATGATCGAAAAGCCGAAAAATCCTGCTCGCCAATCAAGGCCTGCGCAGCCTCATGCATGGCGGGCGCATCCAGATTTCCATGTCGCCAGCATACTTTATTGTGTAATACAGCTGAACGCGCCTGGCGATTCAAAATAACATAGCGGTATTGGCGTGCGGTGGCGGTGAAACGTGCGCTGAAATCATCATCCACCGGATAACTCCAGAGGGATGCTGCATCACGGGGTAAATGAGCATTAACACCGAGAACCCAGGCCTTTTCCTGGCGCACTGCCGTGGTATCGAAATGCACCACCTGGCCAGTGGCATGAACGCCGGTATCAGTACGACCGGCACACACCACCTGAATCGGTTCATCGGCAACAATAGACAGGGCTTTTTCCAGCTCACCCTGAACAGTACGGGTACCATGGCTTTGCATTTGCCAGCCGCAGAAATGACTTCCGTCGTATTCGATACCCAGTGCTATTCGCATAAAAGCAATTATCCGCAAATGGACGCAAATGACCGCAAATAAAAATTCCAGTAAGTTCAGTTTCTGGAAAGCTCATGGATATTACCTGATGATGCCTGAAGCTTTGGCGTTAAGCAGACCAGATGTCTTTTCAATACATTAGCGAGTATTTGCGTTGAGTTGCGATCTATAAAGTACAGTCAAAAAAAACGGCACTGGTCTCCCAATGCCGTTTTTATAATACATCAAGCTTGTGGATCAGCTGGCCTGTTTCAGCAGTGCTTCAGCTTCCTGTTGCTGGCTGTCATTACCTTCCTGCTTGACCTCTTCGAGGATACTCTTGGCACCTTCACGGTCGCCCATGTCAAGGTAGGCCCGGGCCAGATCCAGTTTGGTAGAGATTTCGTCAACATCTTCCGAGAGTTCGGAGATATCAAAATCATCATCCCCGGCGGACGATATACCACCTAAATCCGTATCCAGAGACAGGTCATCAGAGGTATCCATATCCAGCTCAACTGGCTCTTCGGCCTGTTCCTTGCCGAAATCCATTTCCATGTCCAGATCGGCTGCTTCCGCTTCTTTTGCCGGTGTTTCCAGGTCGTCCATGCCCAGATCCAGATCCGCATCAAATTCCAGTGACATGTCATCACTGTCGATGGCCGATTCTGTTTCTTCTGATTCTGCTGCTTTTTCTTCTTCCGGGCTGGCGAAACCAAGATCAGACGCTTCGAAGTCCAGCGAGAAATCATCATCTATATCCAGTCCGGATGACTCTGTTTCAACAGCCGCTTCCGGCTCAGCAATCACATCTTCCAGCTCACCCAGATCAAAACCGGAATCCAGCTCATTCTTGGATGCTTCTTCCGCCTTGGGTTTGGCAAAGGCGTCATCCAGTTCGAGCTCGCCACCAAGTTCACCCAGGTCGCCCATGTCATCCAGATCGCTATCCAGACTCAAATCGGTATCGGCTGCTGCTTCTGCTGCTGCTTCGCCGAGATTATCCAGATCCAGAGGCTCATTCAGTATCTGGGTCGCATCGGCATCTTCATCAAATGAAGGCGTTTCACCCAGATCCAGATCATCACCCAGCCTTAAATCAAAATCCGTTGTGGACGCATCGCTGGCATCCAGCTCCAGGTCTGTGGTTTCGGGCTTTTTGGGTAACAGATCATCGGTGTCTATATCAGGCAGTACACCTGTATCACTGAACAGTGCGTTATCCGGGCACAACTCGCTGCCCATGACCAAAACGCGATTCCAGTAAGACTTGTCACTACCCTTGCGGGCCTTAACTTCTTCGGCGAGGCTGGCAAAGGCATCGCTGTTTTTGGCTGCAAAGTGGGTTTCCAGCAGCTTCATGCGATAGTCATCACGCTCGGGATTCTTATCGATGGCATTACGCAGTAACTCTTCCGCCTGCTGGTAAATGCCATAAGCCAGGTACACATCGGCTTCAGCAATCACGTCATCACGCACTTCTTCCTGTGGCGCTTCGACTTCATCTTTCAGACTGTAAACGGTATCTTCAAGTGACTCTTGCTGTTCACCCGGCGCCTGGATTTGTGTGTCTTCAAATTCTGAAGTTTCTTCCGATGTGGCGATATCTGCGACTGAGGTATCCTCATCGCTGGCAAAGCGAAGAGGCGCGACTTCTTCGTCTGCAACCCATTCTTCCTCGGATTTGTTAATACGTCGACGACGTAACAACATGCCAATCAGGGCCAGGATCAATACCAGTACGCCACCAACTGCGCCCAGCATTTTTGGATCATCCAGCAGATTTTCAATGAAACTCTTTGGTTTCTGCTGAGCAAAAGAAGGAACGGCTGCCGGTTGAACAGGTTTTGGCGCAGGGGCAACTTCTTCAATGGGCTCCTGAACTTCTGTTATGTCAGCGGGTGCCTGATCAGCAAATACCGGTTCTTCACCCGGTGCCAGAGAAGGTTCTTCGACGGGTAAAGGCTCTTCCATAAGAGCAGGTTCTTCAACCGGCATATCTTCCTGCATTATCGGTTCTGCATCCATAATGGGTGCAGGGGCCGGTTTCAGTGTTTCGACGTCTTCTTTAGCGCCCTGTAAATCCTGTTGTAATTTAGCCAGTTCGGTATCGTCCATTTCCAGGACGCGTTTTACCCGGTTTTCCAGCTCGTCGAGTCGAGCCTTGAGATTTTCTTTTTCCAGTCGCTCGGATTCCAGCGACTCTTTTGCCAGGGCCAGTTCGGCGCGCAGGCGTTTTAAATCATTGCCACCAGGGGCCTGGCCTGCAGCGGACTCACCTGCTTTATCACCCTGAACACTGACAATGGATAACTTGCCTTCAACGTCATTACCCACGGCAGGAGGCTGGTCAAGCTCGGCACCTTCCGGTGCTTCCATGGCAGATGAGGGGGTCGCTGCTGACTGCGACTGGCGATATTCACGCCACAGGGCAGTATGTTCACGCACCTGGGCAATGGCTGCCTGACGATCTACCGAGGTGGCGGCATTTCGATTCGGTACACGCAATATATAGCCACGTTTGATGCCGTGGATATTTTCTTCAATAAAGGCTTCGGGATTTTCACGAACCAGTGCCAGCATCATTTGTTCAACCGATACTGACTGGTCAGGACGCATCCGGTTGGCAAGGCTCCACAGGGTGTCATTTTGCTGAACCCGATATTCATCCGCCATTTGGTTGTATTGCGGCATGGCCCGGTAGGTCATGCGCTGACCGCCACCCTGAACCGGCGCTGCTACGGCCTGACCACTTTGTTTGGTACTGGGCGCTGCATAAGCACTGGTTGCCGGACGACCAGTTTCGGGAGCATAGTCAGCATCCATCTGCTCCATCATTTGTTCGTCCGTTCCCGCAAAAGGGCGGCCAGACTCCATGGCTGCCGGTGGCACCGATGGCGCTGAAGCCTGTGCCGTACCGGAATAAACCGGTGGATCCAGCAATATGGTGTATTCCCGCAGCAAATGCCCCTCGGGCCAGTCCACTTCCATCAGGAAGCTCAGAAAGGGTTCTCTGATAGGCTTTTGGGTATAGACCATGACATAGGGTTTATTACCCTTGGTGATGACCTTAAATTTCAGTTGCTGTAACAGGAATGGGCGATCGATCCCCGCGCGGGCAAACGCATCACGGGAAGCCAGTTTGATGATTAATTGCTCGGCAACTTCAGGCTCCGCAGACAATACCTCGATCTCGGCATCCAGTTCCTGGTTGAGCGCAGAATTCAGCTCGATTTCGCCCAGCCCCAACGGATAGCCACGGCCAGGCATCAATGCTGCAAGTACAGCCAAGCTTAAGGTCAGTTTCCGCACCGGTGTTCCCCTCAAATCTTTCCTCTGGTGGTCATAAACGAAGTCAGGGAAGCCACGCGAACCCTAACTTCGATCACATTTCTTAGAATGCACTTTAGTATGCATTTGTAACTATAGATTATAAATAGTCTTTTATCAAAATTTCGGCGATCTGAATGCTGTTCAATGCAGCCCCTTTACGCACATTGTCCGAGACCACCCACAGATCCAGTCCCTTATCGCAGGAAATATCCTCACGAATTCGGCCGACATAGGTGGCATCGTTGTTGGCAGCTTCGGTGACTGCAGTGGGATAACCACCTGCCTTACGTTCATCCAGTACCACCACACCCGGTGATTTAGCCAGTAATTGCTGGCACTGTTCAGCAGTCATTTTTTCACGGGTTTCAATATGTACCGCTTCGGAATGACCATAGAACACCGGCACACGAACAGCCGTCGGATTCACCATGATGCTGTCGTCTTCCATGATCTTGCGGGTTTCCCACACCATTTTCATTTCTTCCTTGGTATAGCCGTTGTCCATGAATACATCAATCTGGGGCAGCACATTGAAGGCGATCTGCTTGGGATAAACCTGGCATTCGACGGGTTTGCCATTCAATAAACGGGCAGTTTGGGTGGCCAGTTCTTCAATGGCTTCCTTACCTGTGCCGGATACTGCCTGATAGGTACACACATTAATGCGGGTAATGCCCACGGCATCATGAATAGGTTTCAATGCCACCAGCATTTGTATAGTAGAACAATTGGGATTCGCAATAATGCCGCGATTTTTATACTGGGCAACGGCATGGGGATTAACTTCCGGCACGACCAATGGAATGTCATCGTCATAACGAAACTGGGAGGTATTATCCACCACCACACAACCTGCAGCCGCAGCTTTGGGCGCATATTCGGCTGAAACGGAAGCGCCGGGTGAGAACAAACCAATTTGTACTTTGGAGAAATCGAAATCCGCCAGGTTTTCCACCGTTAGCATCTTGTCGCCGAATTCCACTTTCTTACCGGCGGAACGCTCTGATGCCAGGGCATAGACCTTACCCACCGGAAACTTGCGTTGCGCCAGAATGGACAACATGGTTTCACCCACTGCACCTGTGGCACCGACTACCGCTACATCATATGTTTTGCTCATAACTCTTACCTATCAAAATTTAAATACCTTTGACACCAAGACGCAAAGGTCGCAAAGAATAATGGTTTAACTTTGCGTATTTGCGCCTTAGCGACAGAAATTATTTCAATGCAGAAATTACCGCATCACCCATGGCGGCTGTGCCAATTTCCTTGCAACCTTCGGACATAATGTCCGGTGTGCGCAAACCTTGATCCAGCACCTTGCCCACCGCGTCTTCAATACGTTGCGCCGCTGCTGACTGATCCAGGCTGTAACGCAGCATCATGGACACGGATAAAATCGTGGCCAGCGGATTGGCTATACCCTTACCCGCAATATCCGGAGCCGAACCATGAATCGGTTCATACATACCCTTGCCTTCTGCATTCAATGAAGCGGATGGCAACATACCAATGGAACCAGTCAACATGGCAGCAGCATCGGACAAAATATCGCCGAACATATTTTCGGTGACCATGACATCAAACTGTTTCGGCCATTTCACCAGTTGCATGGCGGCGTTATCCACATACATGTGGCTGAGTTTAATTTCGGGATAATCTTTAGCGACACGTATAACCACTTCACGCCAGAGTTCAGATACTTCAAGCACGTTAGCCTTATCCACCGAACACACCTGTTTGTTACGCTTCATGGCAATATCAAAAGCGGAACGCGCAATGCGCTCGATTTCTGCTTCGCCATAACACATGGTGTTGTAACCGTAACGCTCACCATTACGTTCCTCAATGGCGCGGGGTTTGCCGAAATAAATACCACCGGTAAGTTCACGCACAATCATGATATCCAGACCGGCCACCAGTTCAGGTTTCAATGATGATGCATCAGCAAGTTGCGGATACAGAATGGCAGGACGAAGATTAGAAAATAAAGTGAGTTCGGAACGCAAACCCAGCAAGCCTTTTTCCGGGCGTTTTTCACGGGGCAGTGATTCATATTGTGGACCACCCACAGCACCCAGCAAAATCGCATCGGATGCTTTTGCCAGTTTCAATGTCGATGCCGGCAGGGGATCACCTTCTGCATCGTAACCGGCACCACCGACATGACCCTGTTCCATTTCAACTTTTACCGAGCCCTCGGCATTCAAAAACTCAAGAACCTTTACCGCTTCGGCAACAATCTCGGGGCCTATACCATCACCGGGTAAAATCGCAATTTTTTGTGTCATGATTTAAAAACCTTTATTGCCACAGAGTCGCAGAGTACACG
>JBFHPZ010000120.1:0-6704 GCA_041592495.1 Gammaproteobacteria bacterium
GGTAGGAACCTTGGGCGACGGGATCATTACCCGCTCCTCGCCTGCCCATTTTTCTTCACGTCCGCCATTAAAAAAGAATGTTACATGGGCATATTTTTCCGTTTCGGCGCAATGAAACTGCTTGTAACCGGCACGGCTAACCACTGATGAAAGTGTCGAGCTTGGACGCTCGGGTGCAAAGGCGATAGGCAACAAATACTGTGGGTCGTATTCGGTTAAGCACGTCACAGTCACCGGCTCAAAATCTCCCCGGTTAAAACCATCAAACACATCCTGACTCAGGGCTGCTGCCAGCTGGCGTGGGCGATCATTGCGGAAGTTGAAGAAAATAACATTATCATCCTCCTTCACCGGTTCCGCGCCCGGCAGAATGCAGGGCTTGATAAATTCGTCAGTGATATCTCTGGCATAGGATGCTTCGATAGCATAGCGTGCGGTGTCATGGGCTTCACCCTTGAGTTCCACCATAGCCAGCCAGGACACTTCAGTACGGTCCCAGCGATTATCACGATCCATGGCATAGTATCGGCCACAGATGGTTGCAATGGCCCCATCAGCTTCTTCCAGGGCTGATTCCAGCTTAGATAGATAGCCAATAGCGGCCATCGGTGCAGTGTCTCTTCCATCGGTAATCATGTGCACCAGCGGCCTCACTTTTTTCTGGGCACAGAAATCGATCAGTGCCAGCAAGTGATTAATATGACTATGAACACCGCCATCAGAGACTAGACCGACCAGATGCATAGGCCGGCCTTTATTGGCTGCATCATCCATTGCAGCAACCAGAGCAGCATTCTGGAAAAACTCGCCACTGATGATCGCATCATCAATTCGCACCAGATCCTGCCTCAGGATGGAGCCACAACCCAAGGTTAAATGACCAACCTCGGAATTACCCATTTGCCCAACAGGCAAGCCAACGGCCTTGCCACAGGCATCCAGGGTGATATGGGTATTTCTTGCGAAGTACTCGTCTAGCCGTGGGGTATTCGCCTCGGCGACGGCATTATTGATTCGACTTGGATTGACGCCAAAACCATCAAGAATAATTAATAATGAAGGGCGGCGGGGGACACTGCGCTTTTCAGCCATTTGATCTGCCTAAATTCAACTCTGGAGTTACGTTGTTTTTGGGAGGCGTAATTCTACACTAATTTAACAGGCGTTTGCGCAGGGATTTCCCGGCATAATTCGCAGTTTTGGCTAATTCCATGCAGCTTACACGGTCATTTTCGAGTGCGCGAATAAAATTCAACGGTACTGGCGTGGCCGAGTGGATCTGCAAGAAAATACCTGTCGACCCGGTTAATATTGAATTTGTGTTTTATCCCGATACGTTCAGCAGCGTTCATAAGCACAACAGCAGGCGATGGCAAATCACCATCGGCTATAACCAGCTTGTCACTTGGCAAGGGTAATAACTGATCATCAGACAAACGCCAGCCGTCTTCTGTTTTAAAAATAGCCAAAGCCCGATTCAGCAACTTTTTAAGCGTGACATCAATATCGCTTTTCTTCCTGGTATCACGCCAATCGAGCAAACCCTGTGAGACAAAAGCATAATCATCCAGATAGCGTCTATGCTCGTCCGCCAATGTTCTTGTCAGTCCTTTTTTGGCTTTCGCCAACAGCAAGTCAAACAGTCGATCTCCTGCATCAGCCACAGCAGCCTGAGGTTTTACAGCATATAGCTTTGCAAGTGCAGACAAGGTATAACCATTCCAGCTGGCGACTATTTTTTCATCCTTTGGCGAGCTGTTTGTATTGCGCTTCTGCATTAAACTCAACCTGATTTCTCGCCAGCGATCTTGTTGTGCCATGCCCACGGGCAGAAGCATTTGCGAATCCTGTAACTGATAAAACTGCCATACCTTATTGACCTGCTGCCATTGATCAGCGGACAGTGCATTTTGTAATTCTTCCCTTGTCCAGACATAAGACCCACCTTCAACACCCTGGCTATCCTGCGCACTGAGAGAACTGATGAAGCCACCGGACTCATGCTGTAGTTCACGTAACATGAATTCCACGGTTTCAACGGCGACATCCAGATAATAGCTGTCACCAAATACTTCAAAGGCACGCACATATACCTGTACCAGACCGGCATTGGTATAAAGCATTTTCTCAAAATGCGGTGTCTGCCAGTCAGGATCTACTGTGTACCGAAAAAAACCACCGCCAATAACATCATGCAAACCTTTGGATGCAATCTGCTTAAGCGTGAGCTGTAAATAATCGCGCAACCATTCATGGTCAGTTTGTTGCTGATAACGGTTAAGCAATATTAAGAGTAGGGAGGGTTGCGGAAATTTAGCCTGATGGCCCAAACCACCTTGCAGTTCATCCGCTATAGCAAGCAATGCCTGCATAAAACGAAAATCCAGCTCCTTAGCATCCGGTATTGCGTGCACGCCTGCATTCATTTGCTTACTAAATTCAAAGGCGTCCAGTGCCAGCTTATTCAGGCGTACAGTATCCTTTTGCCATTCACTCTGAAGACCCTGCAAGACCTGAACAAAATCCGGTTGTGGCGCATACACTAATCCCAGCAAAGGATAACCCTGCGGCGTAACGAATACATTCAATGGCCAACCACCATAGCCTCGGGTTTTTTGTAAAAAATCCATGAGATAATCATCCAGTGCCGGGTTTAACTCGCGATCCACCTTGACCGGGATAAAATTTTCATTCAACAAGCGGGCTGCAATCGGGTCATTAAAACTTTCTTCCCGCATCACATGACACCAGTGACAGGCAAAGTAACCAATAGAAACAAATATCAATTTGTTTTCCCTACGCGCCTGCTGGATGATCGATTCGCTCCATAATTGCCACTGGACAGCATCATGGGCATGCAAACGAATATAAGGTGACGGATGATTTTGCAGGGGATTATTCGCCAGCAAACTCGGCGAATATATAAACAGACACAGGAGAAACCAGCAGACCGGGTTATTCTTTACCGGATTGCTTTTCCTCCATTTCGATTCGATCAAGTTCGGCATCCATTTCTTCCTCGGTTAATGGCTGTGACTCATCTTCGTCAACATCGGGCTGTTTCTTTTTGAGCACGCGTGACATCAACAAACCCAGCTCAAATAACAACCACATAGGAACCGCCAACGCAATTTGCGACATAGGGTCAGGCGGTGTCAGCAACATACCAAATACAAAGGCACCGACAATAATGTAGGATCTTTTTTCAGAAAGGCTTTCCGGCGTTGTTATCCCACTCAACACCAGCAATATCGTGGCAATTGGCACTTCGAATGCAAGACCAAAGGCAAAGAACATTTTGAGCATGAAGTCGAGATAAAAAGCGATGTCCGGCGTATGCACTATGCCTTCCGGAGAGAAAGCGCTCATAAACTTAATCACATTCGGAACCACAACAAGATAGGCGAATATCATGCCGATATAAAAAAGAATAGCGCTGGAAACAATCAGTGGTAAAGCGAGTTTTTTCTCATGTTTATACAGGCCTGGCGCAATGAATGCCCATAGCTCAAATATGATACCCGGCATGGCCACATAAAACGCCATAACTAGAGCCAATTTCAAGGGTGTTGCAAATGGTGAAATTATGCCTGTTGCAATCATCTGACTGCCGGCGGGCAAATTGCTTATGACAGGAAGAGAAAGGTAGTGATATAAGTCATTGGCGAACGAGAACAATACGAGAAAGCAAACCAGCACATAGAGCACAATTCGTAATAATCGATCACGCAACTCCATCAAATGATCAATAAAGCCCTGTTCCTTTTCCTGGCCGGCCTGATCACTCATGTGTTTTTTCCGCAGATGTTACTTTCACATCACCGGTGGTTTGTTTTGATGTTTCCTCAACAGCTTTTGGGGTTTCCGGGTGTTCATCTTCTTCAATGATTTCATATTGTGGATTATGCCCATTGCCAGGATCATCATCATTTTCCAGTATTTGATTGTAGTCTTTGTTTAAAGAATGCCTGGCTTCATTGACCTTGTTTTGCAATTCTTTTATCTGAACTTCCTGGTTATGCAAAATCCTTTTTAATTCGCTTGAATCAAATTCGCGCTCAACTTCTGCTTTTACACCTTCAATGTAACGTCGCGCCTTGCCAACCCAGTAACCTACGGTACGTGCAGCTTTTGGCAAACGCTCTGGCCCCAGCACAATCAATGCAAGAACCAGAATAACTACAATTTCCAGAAATCCAACGTCAAACATAGTCGTCTATGAATCCGCTGCTTATACCTTGTCTTTTTCTTTAGATGTCACTTCACCTTCAATGACATTATTCTCTGACTTGGTTTCGAGACTTTTATCCGCATCCTTCTCGCCTTCCTTGGTCGCTTTCTTAAAGCTGTTAATCGCGGAACCCAGATCGCCACCCAGATTACGTAATTTCTTTGTTCCGAACAAAAGAATCACAATACCCAGTACGATCAATAATTGCCAAATACTAATACCCATCTCTTTCTCCTCAATCTGCTGAATTCACTGTTGAATTCATGCAAAGAAATCAAATTAAATTTATTGCATCATCTTTTTCGGGCTGCTTTTTCATCCAAACCCGAAAGTCCAAAACGTCGATCCAGTTCTTTTAAAACCTGATCGTGGGATATTCCCTGCTGAGACAGCAACACCATGCTGTGAAACCACAGGTCGGCCACCTCATAAACAATTTTATCAGCATCACCATCTTTGGCGGCCATGACCGTTTCAGTGGCTTCTTCACCGATTTTTTTCAGTATGGCATCCAGTCCCTTGTCATAGAGCCTGGCCACATAGGATGACTCCGGATCAGCCTGTTTACGCTGCTCCAGGACCAGCGCCAGTCTGGAAAGTATATCACTCATTTGTATATATCCTTCGGATCCTTGATAACCGGCTCGACACTCTGCCATTGACCATTAACAAATTCTTTAAAAAAACAACTTTCACGGCCAGTGTGGCAGGCAATACCGCCTTTTTGTTCAATACTCATCAGAATCACATCGCCATCACAGTCAAGGCGTAATGCCTTTACTTTTTGGGTATGGCCGGATTCTTCACCCTTGTGCCAGAGTTTTTTACGGGAACGGGAATAATAAACCGCCTCGCCTTTCTCCACTGTGAGTGCAAGCGATTCACGATTCATCCAGGCGAACATGAGTACACGACCGGTTTCCGCATCCTGAGCAATAGCGGGCACCAGACCATCTTCGGTCCATTTGATTTCATCTAGCCAGGTTTCAGTCATGTGGAATTACCATAGAAGAATAGCGTGGGCTATTTACAGACGCACTTCAATACCTTGTGCCGCCATAAACTCTTTCGCCTGATGCACACTATATTCTGCGAAGTGAAAAATACTGGCAGCCAGCACTGCATCAGCTTTACCTTGAATGATCCCATCCGCCAGATGTTGTAGATTGCCAACGCCGCCGGAGGCAATAACCGGAATACGCACAGCTTCACTAATGGCACGTGTTAAAGCCAGATCAAATCCGATTTTGGTGCCATCACGATCCATGCTGGTGAGTAAAATTTCTCCGGCACCGAAGTCTGCCATTTTGGCCGCCCATTGGACAGCATCCAGTCCGGTAGGTTTCCGCCCACCATGGGTAAATATTTCCCAGCGGTCAACCTCACCTTCAGCACTGACTTTTTTTGCATCTATTGCAACAACAATGCATTGCGAACCCACACGGTCACTGGCTTCTTTGACAAACTCGGGATTAAACACCGCTGCCGTATTAATGGCGACCTTGTCTGCGCCGGCGTTTAACATACACCGCACATCATCCACCTTGCGAATACCACCGCCGACGGTTAAGGGAATAAACACTTCTTCAGCCACACGCTCTACCACGTGAACAATGGTTTCCCGATCATCAGAACTGGCTGTGATGTCGAGAAAGGTGATTTCATCCGCCCCTTCCGCATCATAACGACGGGCAACTTCGACCGGATCACCGGCATCGCGAATATCAACAAACTTGACGCCTTTGACAACGCGACCATTATCGACGTCAAGACAGGGAATAATACGTTTGGCTAAGGACACAAAGAAATACTCTAAATGATTACTGGCTGTCGACCCAGGCCTGCGCTTCGGCAAAATTCAGCGTGCCTTCATATATGGCACGACCAGTAATGGCGCCCATAACACCTTCATCTTCAACCGCCTGGAGCGCCTTGATGTCATCCATATTGGTAATACCGCCTGAGGCTATAACCGGTATATTGATTGCACGTGCCAGGCGGACGGTGGCTTCCACATTCACGCCCTGCATCATGCCATCGCGGGAAATATCGGTGTAGACAATAGCTTCGACACCATCTTCTTCAAAGCGTTGCGCCATGTCGATCACATCATGCTTTGAAACCTTGGACCAACCATCAATTGCTACTTTGCCATCTTTGGCATCCAGACCGATGATGATATGCCCAGGAAAACCGATACAAATGTCGCTAATAAAATGTGGATCACTCACTGCCTTGGTGCCGATAATGACATAGCTGACACCGGCATCGAGATAGGTCTCGATGGTTTCTTCACTGCGAATGCCGCCACCCACCTGAATCGGCACATCTGGATAGGCTTCGGCAATCTGATGAATCACTTCGGCATTCATCGGTTCACCGGCAAAAGCGCCGTTCAAATCAACCAGATGCAAACGTCGACAACCGGCTTCAACCCAACGACCGGCCACAGCAACCGGATCATCGGAAAATA
>JBFHPZ010000121.1:0-6692 GCA_041592495.1 Gammaproteobacteria bacterium
CATAAATCGGCAGGCGATCTTCTTCATCAATCCTTCGCTTTATATATTCAACACACTGGTTAACAACATTTTGCTGATAATGAGCATAGTCAAATTCTCTGTCGTCGCATCGAAGACTAAGCAAATCACCTTCATCATCGGTTACTACGCTAACCTGGACATCAATAAATTTGCGTTCCATTTTTATGGATTCGGCACCCACGGGATAAAACACATAGCTGCCGGTACGACTGAAACCGATTTGTTGTATTTCAAGCGTGGGTAGTTCCTTGCCCTGGTAACTGATTTTTTTCAAACGATTGCGGATATTACGCACAAGGTATAACCAGTGAGCAACATAACTGTTGCGATCGAACCAGGCATGGCGGTAATAAAACAGACTGCCTTTGTCATCGATCACCCAGGTATCACAATGCCGTGGGGAAACCTGAAAAAAAACCTGGAACAGATCAGCATGACTTTTTGCCGCTATTTCCCTTAATGGCGTGGTGGCGAGTACCTGTCGATCCATTCCAAGGGGCTTGAACTGTTTGTTGGCCTGTTCGAGAAATGTATATAAAGCGGCTGGTGTATTTCCAATGTGTAGCTCGCGCCACATGCCATCGTAGCTTTCCAGACAATAATAATCCTGACCAAGACTGACAATAAAACGACAATCCTGACGTTTATGTTGTGTGGTGAATTCTCTCAGCTCATTAAAAATCTGGATTATACGTTGCGCCATGAAAGTACTGATACCTGATGCATAACCATAGGCTGTTAATGCTTCATTGTTTTCCAGTACATTTGTAGGCACGGCATTTAGCCAGTCACACAGGCACTGTAACATGCCATCATTTCCATGATAATGACGTACATAAACATCACCCCAGCTGTTCACTATCAGTTGTTCACAATGTGTAACCAGATCGGACTGGTCTTCAATGTAGTTCAGGGGATCACCTACATCGACGATTGATTCTATTCGCTGACGTATAGCTTCATCCACCAGCACACTCAGAAACAATAATGAGCTAACCGGCTTTGCTTCTTTCTTGAAAATCTCTTTGGGCTTGTTAATCAACGCAACCGGATTAATCCGGTTAATCAGGATTTCAAGGACATGTCTTGCCTCAATTTGTTTTACAAGACGCATCGGACATTGAATGGACACCTGTGTACCCTGATCAACAATTCGATTCACCCAGGTCCAGCACAGTAGCGCAAGAAGGCTATTGAATCCTTGTATAACTTTCTCATGCTCGTCTTCATTTTCCACCACCAAGGCCCAGAAATCCTGATTACCCTTACTGCCTTCGTGCTTGATAACAATGCGGTCCAGTACCATATCCGGTTTGTAATAAACATTGTATAGCGGCACCCGGGTTTCCGAGTCTGTTACAAACGCAATCAACTGATGTGCTGAAACGCTTAGCTTCTTGTCGTCATCATCGTTTAAATGTACATCAAATCCGGAAGTAATCTTCTCAAAGGCAATTCGTATTTCAGTTACCAAAGCCTTGAACAGGTTCAGATGACGCACTATATCCTGTGACTCGGGACGTAACATTAAGGGTTGTTGAACTTTTTGGGGTAATAGCCGTTGAAATATCCATCGTACTGATGGTGGCGCGCTGCGTTCGATTTGACTCAACAGTCTGTTCAATGGCATAACATGGCTATCATCACTGGAGGCATCCAGTGCATCCCTGATGATGGACACAAGAACACGACTTTCATCCAGTTGTTTTTCATGTTCGGCAGCTTCATAAAGCATGAGCTTAAGCCGCCATGCAAGACCATCTGTATCAGGCAATGCATATTGCCGGATCGACAATAACAATAAATTCAACCAGACTATTTCAGGCTGTTGATAAACAGCATGTGCCTGCCCCAGCGCAACACTGACTACATCACGTTGGCTTACATTAATGATTCCACCTAAATCGAGATATTCATTTTCATTAACGAAACGCGCCTGTTTAATATGTTCAACAAATTCTGCATAAGTATTTTCCTTATCAGGTGGCACCAGCCACCATACTGGATATTTCCCTGCCAGAAGAATGCTTTCGTAATAAAAATAATCCAGTGCCAGGTCACAGGCATCGATTTTTCCATTGAGTTGCTTCATCGCACGAGTACAAAACTTGTCTGCAGCCACCAGATGAACTGCAATGACAAGACCTCGATTCTTTAACCAGATTCCAATCCGTTGCACCTTGTCAGCCAGTTCAGTCAATTTCTCTGATTTAATATTATCGGCATGAATAATCCATAAACTTAAACGTGCATCAATTGCACCACGCTGCAGGAATATCGATTCAATAATGGTATTTTTTAACGGTGCCTGCTGATCATAAACAAATCGGTTATTAATTTGCTTCGCGGTAGTAATTACACTTTTTTGTGGCTGATAACCATAGATACCGGAGATAGTATTAGGGCCGTTATAACCCGGTAGCAAACGATGATTGATTTGTAACAACAGTGGTATAACACGCAAAGCGGATTGCTGCGCCAGCTCGTATTCAAGCAGCAATCGTTCAAGGCGCTTGTCATTCCATTTCAGGTAGGCCTGTTTTACATCTGATATTTCGATAGTCATCAGGTATCAGGCTGAAAATATTTGCTCATGCGTTTTACAAAATTATCTATATCAAAGGGTTTCACAATGTAATCGTTTGCCCCAGTGGCCAGGGAGGTTTTGACATCACTGGCATCGGTACTACTGGTGAGCATAATAACCGGTAATTTTTTCCAACCCTGTCGACTGCGTATATGTTTAAGCAGGCTCAGGCCATTCATATTGGGTAATCCAATATCCAGTAGGACCAATGCCGGTGGCAACATGGAGTTAATCAGGTTATAGGCTTTCAGGCCATCATCCGAAACCATCACTTCAACAGGATAGCGGCTAAATATTTTTGTTACCAGCTGGCGAGCGACCGGATCATCTTCGACAAGAAGTACAGTATGTTTTACTGAAAATGATGCCAAATGTTGCCTGAACTGATCACCATCAAATGGCTTTACGGCGAAGTCATTAGCGCCGCTGTGTTTTGATTTATCAATCGCAATCCTGTTACCAATGCTGCTAATGAGCATGATGATATATATTTTTTTACCCCAATCGGTCGTACGGATTTCACGACAAAGCTCAAACCCATCTGCTCCCGCCAACTCACTATTGATTATCAACAGACGAATTTCCTTTAGTTCATCTGGCTTTTGCAGCAAATCGCGCATTTCATTCGCCGATTTCAGAAAACGGATTTTGGAATAGCCATATTCCTCGAACACGGTAAGGGTGTTCAAATCAGAGCCACTTATTGAATCAACAATTAGAACACTCATTTATTCATCCCGGATGACACTTTCTCTGGATTTTTAACTTTCAACAGCAAAAACAGGCCAATAACAAACAAAACTAATATAGATAAAATAGAATACCGGTGATTATTTGTCAGCAAGGCGACAGCCCCCATTAACAGGGGACCAATAACCGCAGCGGCCTTACCCATCATGTTATACACGCCAAAATATTCTGCTGCGCGTTCGGCAGGAATCAGGCGAGCATAGAACGAGCGACTTAATGCCTGCACACCACCTTGCACCAGACCAATCATAATGGCCAGAAAATAAAATTCTTCGGCAGAATCCATATAATAACCCCACAGGGTTATTATGCCGTATACAATAATGCCGGCTATCAATGCTGTTTTGACACCAATTTTATCGCCAATATGGGTATAAATAATCGCTGCAGGGAAGCCAACAAACTGTGTTAACAACAAGGCGGTGATTAAATCATTCGCACCAAAACCCAATGCAAGGCCATAATCCACCGCCATACGAATGATGGTATCAACACCATCGATATAAACCCAATAGGCTAGTAAAAACAGTCCAATCTGGCGATCACTGAAAATATGCCGGAATGTCTTTCTGGTTTCCTGTATGACCAGGCGAACATCCATCACGCCACGGCTATCGATGGCTTTTGATTCTCTAACCCAGAAAGCCATTGGCAAGCTAAACAGGATCCACCAGAACCCGGTTAACACAAACGAAAACAACACGGCATCAATGGATTCTGCAAATCCGAATGTCTGTGGCATTTGCGCCATGATCACGCAAACCGCAAGCAATATACCACCGCCCAGGTAACCCATGCCAAAACCAAGACCGGACACCCGGTCGATATGATGCCCGCGACTGACATCCACCAGAATCGCATCATAAAAAATATTAGCGCCCATAAAACCGAGGGTTGCCAGCACATATAACACCAGCACCAGTATCCAGTTACCTGCAAGGATTGGATAAAACAGTAATGTCATGATACTGCCGAGCAACATAAAGCCGATTAACATGCGTTTACGTATACCGGCACAATCGGCTATTACACCAAGAAAAGGTGCAAGCAACACAATTAACAGGCTGGCAATGGAATTGGCAAGTCCAAGTGAAAACGTGCTTTCATCAGAGGTTAGTCCGGATGACCAGTATTGTTTAAATACAACGGGAAATAATCCGGCGATGACAACCGTTGCAAAAACGGAATTAGCCCAGTCATACAGGGCCCATCCCCAAACTTGTTTATCCTTAAGCACAATAGAAGCTGTTTTTTAGTTATGTGTAATATGTGGCTGAAATTATCATTGCCTACCGGACAAGACAATGTGTTAAAGATAAAAATGTCGATATTTGCTGCTTTATTAGCCAACAACAGCTTGAATCAAAACACAAAATTACTGTTTCGACTTGTTTTTACCCATGTCACAGGTTTATATATAGTCTATTCATAATAACAACTTATAAACAAAAGCAGTATTTATATGAATCGGACATTACTCATATTTCTCATGATCGGCACTGCTCTAATGATTGCAGTGATTGGCGGCAAGCGATCCACCAGCCATTTGGAACATTTACCCTGGCAGGTTGATATTCTGAAAAACGGTAACACCCGAGTGTTTGGCATTACTCTGGAAAAAACCAGTATTCAGGACGCTAACCAGATATTGTCCAGCTTTCCCGAAACACGTTTGTATTTTACAGATGAAACAACAGCACGCCTGGTAGCTGTATATGATGAACTCAATATCAGCGGTCTGATGGCACAAGTTCAACTGGTTTATGATCTGAGCTATCAGCAACTGACTGAACTAAACCAACAGGCAACCCCTGTAATTAATCAGGCCTATGCAACATTATCGGAAGAGAAACAGATGGCATTACTGGATACGGTGGTGCGACAACTGATTTACATACCTGTTATTGATTACCAGGAAAACGAAATTGAACAGCGCTTCGGACTTCCAGAGCAGGAAATCGCCCTGGATGAGAATACTGCTATTTGGGCTTATCCTGATCTGGGCCTGGAGATAAAACTCAGCCGTATTGCACCGGATGAGTTTTCATATTCGCCAGTTAAAGCGTTAGAAAAGACCGCAGAGTAAGACTGCTAAAGTTTTCTGACTCTCTTACTCCAGCCAGCCCTGTCATTCATGTGTTAAGTGCAATTAAACACACGTTTAGTTTAATTTACACAGTTAATCTTCATAAATGCCATGTTCACGCGTTGCCAGGAATCGAATATCCGGCCAGCGTTCCTTGGTCATATCCAGGTTCACTCGCGTAGGTGCGATGTAGACCAGATCACCGGCATGATCCAGTGCCAGATTGCTGGCGGCTTTTTGCTGGAATTGTTCCAGCATTTTTGGATCATCACATTCAACCCAACGCGCCGTGGTGACATTTACCGCTTCAAAACTGCAATCAACACTGTATTCATCACGCAAACGATGGGCAACCACATCAAACTGCAACATACCCACGGCACCCAGAATCAGATCATTATTCACAATGGGCCGATATAACTGGGTGGCACCTTCTTCACATAACTGAATCAGGCCTTTTTGCAGGGCTTTCATTTTCAGTGGATCACGTAATTGTGCACGACGGAAAATTTCCGGTGCAAAGTTCGGGATACCGGTAAAGGCAAGATCCTCTCCCATGGTGAAAGTATCACCAATGCGAATAGTGCCATGGTTATGCAAACCGATAATATCGCCAGCATAAGCTTCATCCACATGACCGCGATCCGATGCCATGAAGTTTAATGCATCACTGAGTTTGATGTCTTTCTTGATGCGCACGTGTCGCACCTTCATGCCCTTTTCGTATTTACCGGAACAAATGCGCAGGAAGGCAATGCGGTCACGATGTTGCGGGTCCATGTTGGCCTGAATTTTAAATACGAAGCCGCTGAACTTTTCTTCACTGGATTCAACAATGCGATTATTGGATTCACGCGCTTTGGGGTAAGGTGCATAACCATCCAGCGCATCCAGCAATTCACGTACACCAAAATTGTTAATGGCTGAACCAAAAAATACCGGTGTTAACTTACCTTCACGGTAGGCCTGTAAATCAAATTCATGACTGGCGCCTTTTACCAGTTCCAGTTCTTCACGCAGTTCCTGCGCCATACTGCCCAGACGTTTATCCAGCTCGGGATTATCCAGTCCCTGAATCACATCACCCTTCTGGATTTTGCCGCCATGGCTGGAACTAAAAAAATGAACGGATTCGTTGTAAAGATCAAACACACCTTTAAACCCCTTACCCATACCAATGGGCCAGGTGATGGGCGCGCACTGGATATTCAGTATATTTTCCACTTCATCCAGTAACTCGATTGGATC
>JBFHPZ010000122.1:0-6672 GCA_041592495.1 Gammaproteobacteria bacterium
AAAAAGGCACCAGGGCTTTGTACAGCAGAAGCCTGTTTAATTACAAAAAATCCTTTATTGAAAGCCTGGGCCCATCGATAGAAATGGGGCGCTCGTTCATATGTGCCGATTATCAAAAAAACCTGAATTCCCTGTTGTTGCTGTGGAAGGGTATTGCCACCTTTGTTTCACGTAATCCCAAATACACAACCCTGTTTGGACCGGTGAGTATCAGCAGTGATTACTCGGAGTTATCGCGCAGCCTGATGGCGAGTTTTCTCGAAGTCCATCATTATGATGATTTCCGTGCCGGGCAGGTGCGGCCCACTCATGCGCAAAAGAAATCCAGAAAAATGTTCTGGACGCGCAACATGCTGGCAGAGCTGGAAGATAGTCAGCTGATATCCAAATTGATTTATCGCATGGAGGGCGACAAGGGGTTGCCTGTGCTGATCAGGCAATACCTCAGCCTGAATGGGCGTCTGGTTTGCTTTAATGTTGACAGGAATTTTAATAATGCCCTGGATGGTTTGATTCTTGTTGAGTTACAAAAAGTCAAAGAGCGTGTGCTTGGGCGATATATGGGTAAGCAGGAAGCGCGTAGTTATCTCGAACACCACAGGCATGTCAGCGATAAGCTTAATACATTCGCTGACGTGCAAGCAGCATAACAGGTTTAAAGTGTCTGTTGATCACTCTTGTGGTTGGCAATCAACACAGGTGTCCTGAATCAGTTTGACGTCATTGAGTAAAATCATGCGTCGATCAACCTTGTGCCATTTGCCTTGTGTGTCTTTTATGCGCTTGCAAAAGGCGCAGATGTGCAATACATCGGAAGCAAAATCCTGTCCATCAGTAAACAGCATTTTTTTGCTCTTACCGGAGGCGGCTTTATTTGTCGGGGGATAAGACCGACGATTGTCTTTGTTATCCCGGTTGCTAGTCATAATCATGTTACTCATGTCACGCTACTCCACAATTTCTGTTTGCAGACTAGTGATTTGTCTATTTGCTGTTGCGAGAAAGCTCGTAACAGCACCCTTGCTATGGTGGAAGTGGCCTGAGATGGGTAACAGGGTCGCTGCGGATGGGCAGGAACTCCTATCGTCTCGGGGCATTCACCCAGCGAAAGAGACGATTTAATCATTTGTCATGTATGTCAGTTTAGACAGGTTATAACAGAATAGCAAGAAATATCCGAAATAATGTTATATACTCTTGATCATGAACAAAACACTCACTACCGGCGATATAGCCAAGTATTGCCAGGTCAATTTTCGTACCGTAATTCGCTGGATTGATCGCGGATTGTTGAAGGCGCACAAGTTGCCGGGCCGCGGGGATAACCGGGTCAAGCCGGAAGACTTCTTGGCTTTCTTGCGAACGAATAACATGCCGGTGCCCGATGAGCTGGCGATGATGAGCAAGCGGGTGCTGATTGTGGAAGATGATCCGGTGGTGGCAAAGCTGATTGAGAAAACCCTGCAAAAGGCCGACTATGACACTCGCATCGCCTCCAGCGGGTTTCATGCCGGCATTGAGGTCAACGAGTTTTCGCCGTCACTGGTGACCCTGGATTTGAATATTCCAGGCATGGGGGGGCTGCAGGTGCTTAAATACATGCGGACTAACCCGGTGCTAAGCCACATCAAGGTGCTGGTGGTTTCAGGTTTGCCCCAGGAAGACCTGGATAAGGCGCTGGAATACGGGGCGGATGATGTGATGAGCAAACCGGTAAAGCCGGCTGCATTGCTGGAAAAAATCAGCGAGTTACTGGGCTAGCAGGCTCATAAACTATCGTCATCAACCCTGGGTGCAAAGCCGCGTCGCAGGGTGTTTTCCGTGACACATGAACTCTCCATAAACTGCACTAAATAATCATCTCCGCCTGCCTTGCTGCCAACACCACTCATCTTGAATCCGCCAAAGGGCTGGCGAGATACCAGGGCGCCGGTAATCTTGCGATTCAGGTACAGATTGCCGACACGGAAACTGGTTCTTGCTCGTTGCAGATGACTGGGCTGTCTTGAATACAGGCCACCGGTAAGGCCATAACGGGTGTTATTGGCCATGTCGATGGCCTGGTTGAAGTCCTCCGCCTGCAGGACACAGAGCACCGGGCCGAAAATCTCTTCCTGGGCCAGTGGGCTGTCAGGGTTCACCTGGGTGAATATGGCCGGTGGTATATAAAAGCCCTCCATCGGGCATTTCGTTTCTTCGAACAAGGCCAGGGTACCGGCCTGTTTGCCGTGTTCGATAGCTTGCCTGATTTTTTCCTGGGCCGATGCATCAATGACCGGGCCCATGAAATTCCCCGGCTGTTCCGGTGGTCCCATGGTAAGGCTGCGGGCGGCGGCAATCAGGCGGTCGCAATATCGATCGTAAATATTACCCACCACGATAATACGCGATGCCGCACTGCATTTCTGGCCCTGAAAGCCGAAGGCCGAAAGCAAAGTACCGAGAATGGCATCATCCAGATCGGCATCGCGATCGATAATAATCGTATTCTTGCCGCCCATTTCGGCCAGCACCCGTTTGATATGGTTTTGCCCCGGCTGCACCTGGGCGCCAATCTGGATGAGCTGGGTGCCCACCTGTTGCGAACCGGTAAAGGCAATAATATGCACTTCCGCCTTACGCGCCAGATATTCCCCCACCTTGCGCCCGGAACCCGGCAGGAAATTCACGACACCGGGCGGGATGCCGACTTCCTTAAACAGCGCCATAAAGCGGGCAGCAATCACCGGCGTCATGGATGAGGGTTTGAGAATGGCGGTATTGCCCGTGACGATGGTGGCGGCCAGCATGCCGGTGAGAATGGCCAGTGGAAAATTCCACGGTGGTATAACCAGGCCAACACCTTTGGGACGGTGGTAATACTGGTTGAGTTCACCGGCAATTTCATTGAGTACCGGCTCATCAAAAGACTCTGCCTGACTGGCGTAATAATTCAGAAAGTCGATGGCTTCGCAGACATCGGCATCCGCCTCGCGCCAGTTCTTGCCGGCTTCGAGAATTTGCCAGGCGGCGAATTCCATGCGCTGGCGTTTTAACAGGGATGCCACGCGCCGTAAATAGTCAGCGCGCTGGCGAAAACTGAGCTGGCTCCAGCCTGGAAATGCATCCATGGCCGATTGTAATGCCTTATCCGCCTGAGCCTGGGAGGCGGCACTGACCCTGCCAATCAGTTCATCCGGCCTGGCCGGATTATAGGATTCGATGCTGCTGTCGCCATCCACAGGTCGACCATGAATGACCAGGGGATAATGCTTTCCCAGTTGTTGCCGCACGGAGTGAATGGCCTGGCTGAAATCGTCACGCTGCCGGGTTTGGGTGAAGCGCAACAGGGGGGTGTTGCTGAATTTTCGGGAAGATTTTTTACTCAGTTCGACATCGGCTTCACTGGGTTTGGGAGCATCAAAACTGATTTTCTGCTGCTCTTCCGCCAGGCCGAAATCCATTATGCTCTGGCCGGAACTGTTTTCCAGTAATCGACGTACCAGATACGCCATACCGGGCAGGGTTTCACCATAAGGTACATAGACCCGCAGGCGGTAACCCATGGATACCAGGGCATGCTTCAGGTGATCCGCCATGCCATACAACATTTGAAATTCGAAATCCCGGGGTGACATTTGCAGGGATTCCGCCAGGGCCATGGCATAGGCAATGCTGCGGTAATTATGACTGGCTACGGCAGTATCAACATGGCGATGATTTTCGAATAACAGTTTCAAGCAGCGTTCATATTGTGCGTCACTATCGCTTTTTAGACGCCACACCGGGCAGGGCCAGTCGTTCTGGCGGGCAATGACGGTTTCGTAATCCCAGTAGGCGCCTCGCACCAGGCGTACGGTGATGGGTGTACCGCGTTGTCTGGTCCAGTCGATCAGGTCTTGCAGGTCGTCCAGGCTGTCGCGCAAATAGGCCTGAATAGCGATGCCGACATCGGGCCAGTGGCGAAACTCATCCTCCATCAAAATAGTTTTGAAACACAGCAGCACGATATGTTTGAAATCATATTGCTCCATGTCCAGGGTGATAAAGGCACGGCATTCCTGGGCGGCACGTAGCAGGGGTTTGAGTCTTGATCCTATGGCGGCGACACTGCCTTCCGGGTCCAGGGGATTTATTTGTGAATAAAGCGATGACAATTTGAGTGATACATTGAGTCGGGGTGTAGGGCGCTGGCCGATGTAATCCAGCAAAGCATTGTCGTGCCAGTTGTTAACGGGGCTGCTGAGCTGTTGCAGCATGTCCAGGTAGGCTTGTTGATACTGATCGGCTTCAGCCTCTGAAATGGTGGCTTCACCCAGTAAATCCAGGGTGAAGTTCATGTTGCGATGGCGCAGGCGGCTAATGCTGGTCAGGGCATGGTGCAGGTGGCTGCCGCCCATGAATTTCCGTGCCAGACCTCGCAGGGTATAACGCACGGTGGGCGCTGCAATTCGGGTAATCCAGGGAGCATCGGTTTGTTTCAGGCTCCACTCCGCAAACTGGGGTAGTGGTAAATGGCCAAAATATTCTTTCAGATGTAGTGCCAGTTCGGCATCATCATCCAGGGCGGGTAAAACATCTATGAAGCGTAGGGCCTGAACGCGAAATGTTTCGTCACTGATGGTGCGCGCCATCAGCACATCGATCCAGGCCTTTTGTGAGTGTTGATCTTTTTTTGCCAGCTTGAGTAATTGATCGCCGAAGGCGGCAATATGGTTTTCGAGTGACATGTCAGGTGTTCCCTGGTCAGGAGGGTGTACCTAATAAATAGTCGCAGAAAAAACAGACTGCAAGGGACATGATCCCGGAAACTTATCGGCTGAAGAGGTGTGTGTACCCGCTTATTCTATAAATTCCAGACCAACGCCATCCGGATCATGACGGACTACCCGTGCGCGATTGATGGGGGGTTCTTCACCATCGCCCAACTGATTTTTCAGGCGTACCTGAACTTCGGTGCCAATGGGTGGCATTTCGGTATCGTCCAGTACAATAAATAATCCACCATCACTGATGTTTTTGGTGCGAACATTAATAATGCCTTTCAAGGGTAAAGTCATTTCAATGTCTACAATCAGGCCGATGCGAAGATGTTTACGCTGTTCTTTTCCGCCAGGTTTTTTCATTGCCATATTTCTATTTTAACTTGATTAAAGTGTTTTATAGATAATAGCCATCATTCCGAAATTTGCACGGATTTGAAAATGGAAACAATATCCTTGCCCCATTGCTGAAAAATAGGTTTCAGTTGTTCGTCGGTATAAAGTTGGCTGAAGGCAAGCGGATTGGAGGTCACCAGAATGGTTTCTTCGCCTTCGGCAAATATGGCAATCTTTAAGGGTAAATAGGGAATCAGTTCAGGATATTGATCCCGTAGCATATGAATTTGATCTGTCTTGCCAAAGAAAACAATGCGATATTTATCGGTTTTATAACCACTGCTGGTAAGGCCAATATCCACCCGTTGCACACGTGAAATAGTGTAGCCCTGTGCCGTGATGGCGCTCTGCAAGCTTGTCATGGCTTCCGGGAAAGCCTGGGTGGATCGAATCATAATCAGTTCGTCAGTTACCACTCCATAGGCAAGTTGCATCCAGAGAAATAGAGCTATAGCCAGCAGCTTTTTCATAAGGTGGCTTCCTCCAGAATCGAGGTGTAGAGTTTATGCATTTCCTCGCAAGCCTGATCGAGTTCATTATTATTGAATAGACGACTCAGGCGTTTGGGATTGATGCTCATGACCTTAACTTTGCCTTGCTGTTCGATAACGGTTACACGGCAAGGGAGAAACAGGCCGACACGAGGGTCCAGTGCCAGGGCATCGTAGAGGAATTTGAAATTACAGAAATACACCATCATGTAATGTTTATCTTCCTGGTCTTCACTGACAAACCCGTTGTCCAGTCGTTGATCTCGAATCAGTCTGAAATTCATGCCGACCGCTGCCCGTTTAACATTCTGGATGGTTTCGTCAAAGCTGTAGGAAGATTCGTAAATCAGCGCGGCCGGCTCTTCTTCCGGTGTTTGTTGAGTGGATTGTAATGGCGTCTGCAGGCTGCGAATATAACTCACGATATGATTAACATCCGACTCCGACAGTTTGAGCCTGGCCGCGGAAGGCATAGGTGTATGAACTCGGCCCTGTAGAATAATAGTTTTGATCATGTGATCACTGGCGGATTGCAGGAAGCCGGCATTGCCCAGGGCCGGAGCAATAATCGGTAATTCTTTTGGACGTGAAAACATAACCCCTGTGCCACGACCGCCTGCGCCATTCTCATGGTGGCATTCACTGCAAAAACGGTTATAAAGTTGCTTGCCTTTTGATGCATCCCCTATTACTGGCGTTTCATTCCAGTCGGGACCTGGGGTGTCAGGATTCCAGCTTTGTATATGCTGGACAATGGCCTGAATTTCATCATCGCTCAAATGAGGAAATGCTGGCATGACGCGACCGGGTCGGCCAAAGCGAATACTACGTTTGAGGTATTCCACCGGTGTTTGTTGAATGAATTCAGGCAGGGACAATGGAATGCCTACGCCGCCTGTACCATGGCTGCCATGACAGATAGCGCAGTTATCGTCATACAGTTGATTACCATCCACGGCATAGCTGTTTATGGATATCAGAAGCAGGCAAGAGAATAATATATATTTACACATGATTATTTACGGCAACGAAGCATGAATATA
>JBFHPZ010000123.1:0-6660 GCA_041592495.1 Gammaproteobacteria bacterium
AACGCATATCGGGCGATTCGAAAAGAAAACCTTTAACGCCTTCATCAACCTCAAAGTATTCAGTCTGAATACGTAAATATGGAAAAGGAATCAGATAATCATTTTCCTGCGAAGATCCAGGATACAGCGGCAGATTAATCGCAATTGCTCCCGCACCCATCTCCCAGTAATTTTCTGCCGCATACGCGCTATGTTGAAAAGCGAATACAACCAGTAGTGAATATTTAAATAGATGAAGCAAATTACGCATAAGTGCCACTTTATTTTTAACGATAGATCATCACAACAATTGCCATGCCCGGATTGAATTGTTTATATCACCGCTCCTGTGCTTCCGGCAACCGCGGCATACGACCGCCAGGGATGGAGGAAGTGCAAGGGCGTGTCGGGAATACGCCTTGCCCGTACATCCTCGGCAACTGCTCCTGCGTTGCACTACCACCTGCATCCATGCAGTCGTGTACATAAAAAGACAGCCCGGTGCAGGGCTGTCTTTTTTATCGAACCTATTGCATGCTTTTATTTCTTTGGCATGTAAATATCGGTGCAACTTCCCTCTGCCACTTCGGTGGCAAAGTTAATGGTTTCCGACAAGGTTGGATGTGGATGAATCGTTAAAGCCACATCATCAATATCCGCGCCCATTTCAACCGCCAGGGTTGCTTCCGCAATCAGTTCACCGGCATTCTTGCCCAGAATGCCACAGCCCAGCATACGATGGGTTTCCTTATCATAAAGCACCTTGGTCATACCGGCATCAGCGCCCACCGACAGGGCACGACCGCTGGCGGCCCAGGGGAAAATACCTTTTTCGTATTCTATACCTTCGGCTTTCAACTGGTCTTCTGTCTGGCCGCACCAGGCTACTTCGGGACTGGTATATGCAACCGATGGAATGGTACGGGCATCGAAGAAACGCTTATGTCCGGCAATCACTTCTGCCGCCACTTTCGCTTCGTGGGTTGCCTTGTGTGCCAGCATGGGTTGGCCCACAACATCACCAATCGCAAAGATGTGATCGACATTGGTGCGTTGTTGTTTATCGACTGCAATGAATCCACGATCATCAACAATCACACCGGCCTTGTCTGCATCAATGAGTTTGCCGTTGGGTGAACGACCAATGGCTACCAATACGGCATCGAATGTATCTTCAGACGGTGCACCCTCGCCTTCAAACTTGCAGACAATACCTTTTTTGTCCGGTGTAATTTCAGTGACTTTGGTATTTACAAAAATATTTTCGTAACGTTTTTTCAGGATCTTTTCGAAAGGACGAATCAGATCACGATCAGCACCGGGTATTAAACCGGGACTTAATTCAACAACCGTAATCTTCGCACCAAGTGCGTTATACACGGTCGCCATTTCCAGACCGATAATTCCGCCGCCAACCACCAGCATGCGCTTTGGAATTTGATGTAATTCCAGTGCATCGGTGGAATCCCATACCCGTGGATCATCCCAGGGAACGAAGGGTAAGCGTAAAACAGATGAGCCAGCAGCAATGATGCAATTCTCAAACGCAATTGTTTGTTTATTACCATCGGCTGCTTCAACTTCGATGGTGTGCGGAGAAGTAAACCGACCATACCCCTGCACCACTTCAACCTTGCGTTGTTTGGCCAGGCCTTTCAAACCACCCGTTAATTTACCAACCACTTTGTTTTTGTGTTCGCGCAGTTTGACGTTATCAATCTTTGGCGCCTTGAACTCCACACCCAGATCAGCAAACTCGTGGGCTTCTTCAACCACTTCCGCTACATGCAATAAAGCTTTGGATGGAATACAGCCAACGTTCAGACACACACCGCCGAGGAAAGGATCTTTTTCAATCAGTACGACTTTCTTGCCAAGGTCTGCTGCACGAAACGCTGCGGTATAACCACCGGGGCCGGAACCGAGCACAACCACTTCCGCCTGTATATCGGCATTGCCATCAAAGCTTGCAGCTTTGGGAGCAGTAACTTGCTCGGCAGGTTTTGTCTGTTCAGGTTTGGCTTGTTCAGTTGGTGCGGGTGCAGCAGGTGCAGGCTTTTCTTCTGTTTTGGTTTCGACGGTTTTGGTTTCAACAGCTGCTTCACTGGTTTCCAGCATCAAAATCAAACTGCCTTCAGCAATGCGATCACCGATTTTAACAGCCAAAGATTTAACCTTACCTGCTGCCGGGGAAGGAATTTCCATACTGGCTTTGTCTGACTCAACGGTGATCAGGGAATCTTCCACCTTTATTTCATCACCGGGTGCAACCAGTACTTCGATGATTTCAACATCGGCAAAATCACCAATATCGGGAACCTTGACTTCGATTGTGCTCATGGCATTACCTTTTAGTATTCAACGCAAAGACGCTATGTCGCAAAGGACGCAATGCATTTCAGAATCATATCTCTTGTTCAGTTGTCACCCCGACACAGGCCGGGGTCCAGTGTGTTAAAAACTGGATTCCGGCCTGCGCCGGAATGACAAACCTTTTTGGAATAAATTTACTTTGCGACCTTTGCGTCTCTGCAACTTTGCGTTTAAAAAATTACTACATCAACAAACGACGTGCATCCGCCAGCAAGTGACTTAAATATGTTGTAAAGCGCGCGCCTTCTGCACCATCAACCACTCGATGGTCGTAAGATAAACTCAGTGGCAGCATCAAACGCGGCACAAATTCCTTGCCGTTCCATACCGGTTTGATTTCTGATTTGGATACACCGAGTATTGCAACTTCGGGCGCATTCACAATCGGTGTAAACTTGGTACCACCAATACCGCCGAGGCTGGAAATAGAAATACAACCACCTTGCATATCCGATGGTTTCAGTTTTTTGTCACGCGCTTTGATGGAGATTTCTTTCATTTCTACGGCGAGATCCACCAGACCTTTTTTATCCACATCGCGTATCACCGGCACCACTAATCCATCCGGTGTATCAACAGCTATACCGACATGGAAATAGTTTTTCAGGATCAGATTTTCACCTGTGGAATCAAGGGATGAATTAATACGTGGATATTTTTTCATGGCTGCCACCACAGCTTTCATGATGAAAGCCAGCATGGTGAACTTGATATTTTTATCTTTGTATTCGGCATTGGATGTTTTACGGAATTCTTCCAGATCCGTAATATCCGCTTCATCAAATTGCGTAACATGTGGAATAGTTACCCAGTTACGATGCAGGAACTTGCCGGTGAGTTTGTTGATTTTGGTCAGCGGCTTAACTTCCACTTCACCCCATTGACTGAAATCGATTACCGGCATGGGTTCAACACCCAGTACGCTACCGCCCGTTGTGGTTGCAGGTTGTGTCAAAGCCTGCTTAACAAACTGTTGCACATCTTCTTTCAGAATACGGCCTTTCGCACCGGTACCGGAGAGCTTGCCGACATCCACGCCCAGTTCACGGGCAAACTTGCGCACCGCAGGTGATGCATGGGCTTTGGTGAATGAAACCTGATCAATGTGCGCAGTTGGTGATGGTCGCGGTTGTGCTGGCACAGGTGCGGCAACAGGCTCTGCTGCTGTCGCTGTTGCCGGTGCAGGCTTCGCTTCTTCTTTTGCAGCTTTAGCCGGTGCAGGTTCTGCCGCTTTGTCTTCTGCGGCAACTTCTTCCAGCAACAAAATCACCTTGCCTTCGGAAATCTTTTCACCCACCTTAACCTTGATCTCTTTAACAACACCTGCATGGCTGGATGGAATTTCCATCGCTGCCTTGTCGGACTCAAGCGTAATCAATGATGTATCGACATTAATCTTGTCGCCCGGCGACACAAGAATCTCGATAATTTCGACATCGGAGAAATCACCAATGTCCGGAACTTTTACTTCGATCGTGCTCATAGCATAACCTTTTCTGTAGGTCCGAATTCATTCGGACATTTTTGTGTGCGAATAAATTCGCACCTACATTTAACTTTGAAGATTAAAGCTTAAAGTAGAAAGGAGTTTCTTCCTTATAACTTATAACTTTAAACTTTTATCTTTGTACTTCCTTACGCATATAACGGATTGATTTTTTCTGGATTCAAACCGTATTTTTCAATCGCTTCCTGCACCTTGCCTGCCGGGAACTGGCCTTCATCTGCCAATGCCTTTAAAGCTGCGACTGCAACGTAATAACTATTCACTTCAAAATGTTTACGTAATTGTGCGCGAGTATCGGAGCGGCCAAAACCATCGGTACCCAGCACAAAATAGTTACCCGGAATCCATTTACGAATTTGCTCGGCGTAGCTTCTCATGTAGTCGGTTGCTGCAATGACAGGACCACGACGATCTTTCATGCATTTTTCGACGTAGGATACTTTTGCATCCTGCAATGGGTGCAGCATGCTCCAGCGATCACAATCGGTAGCTTCACGCGCCAGTTCGGTATAGCTGGTGACGCTCCAGATGTCGGCATCGATGGACCAGTCTTCGTCGAGTAATTTTGCGGCTTCGATCACTTCGCGCAAAATGGCGCCCGATCCCATGAGCTGTACTTTCTTGCGACGCTTGCCGCCGCCATTAAGCAGGTACATGCCTTTGATGATGCCTTCTTCCGCTCCCTTGGGCATATCGGGATGGGTGTAGTTTTCGTTCATCACGGTGATGTAATAGAAAACATTTTCCTGATTGTGATACATGCGACGCAAACCATCCTGCACAATCACCGCCAGTTCATAGGCGAAGGTGGGATCATAACTGATGCAGTTTGGAATAGTGGCCGACATCAGATGGCTGTGACCATCCTGATGTTGCAAACCTTCACCGGCCAAAGTGGTACGACCGGCAGTACCACCCAGCAGGAATCCACGCGCCTGTTGGTCACCACCGGCCCAGGCCAGATCACCAATACGCTGGAAACCAAACATGGAATAGTAAATATAGAAGGGCACCATGTTCACACCATGGGTGCTATAAGCCGTGGCCGCCGCCAGCCATGAACACATGGCGCCGGCTTCGTTAATACCTTCTTCCAGAATCTGGCCAGACTTGTCTTCCTTGTAGAACATAACCTGGTCTTTATCCTGTGGCGTGTATAACTGACCCACGGAAGAATAAATTCCCAGCTGACGAAACATGCCTTCCATACCAAAGGTACGCGCTTCATCCGGCACGATAGGTACGACATATTTACCGATTTTCTTGTCGCGAGTTAACAGGGTTAGCAAACGCACAAACGCCATGGTAGTGGACATGGTCTTGTCACCGCTGTTTTTCAGCAGAACATCAAAGGCGGATAAATCAGGCACTTCAAGCGGCGCAGCCAGATGTTTACGCACCGGCATATAACCACCCAGTGACTGGCGACGCTCGCGCATATATTTCATTTCGGGGCTGTCTTCACCGGGATGATAATATTTGGCCTTGGCCGCATCTTCATCGGATAGTGGAATATTGAAACGGTTTTTGTAGGCCACCATTTCATCTTCACCCAGCTTCTTCTGCGAATGGGTACGCATCTGACCTTCACCCGCGGAGCCCATACCGTAACCTTTAACGGTATGCGCCAGGATGACAGTCGGCTGACCGGTGGTATTCACCGCTTCATGATAGGCTGCATACACCTTATGCGGATCATGGCCACCGCGGTTCAGACGCCAGACATCCGCATCGGACATATTGGCCACCATGGCTCTCAGTTCCGGGTATTTACCAAAGAAATGTTCACGCACATAAGCGCCGTCTTTGGATTTGTAATTCTGATAATCGCCGTCGACCGCTTCCATCATGCGCTGTTTCAGCAGGCCGTCTTTATCTTTCGCCAGCAACGGATCCCAGTAGCTGCCCCAGATCACCTTGATCACGTTCCAGCCCACACCACGGAATACCGCTTCCAGTTCCTGAATAATTTTGCCGTTACCACGCACCGGGCCGTCCAGGCGCTGCAGGTTACAGTTGACCACCCAGATTAAATTATCGAGTTTTTCACGGGAGGCCAGTGAAATCGCACCCAGAGTTTCCGGCTCGTCCACTTCGCCATCGCCCAGAAAAGCCCAGACTCGGCGATCACGAGTATCCGCCAGACCGCGATCCTGCATGTATTTCATGAAGCGCGCCTGATAAATCGACTGGATTGGACCCAACCCCATGGATACCGTGGGGAACTGCCAGAACTCCGGCATTAACTTGGGATGCGGATAGGATGACAAACCCTTGCCATCCACTTCCTGACGGAAGTTTTCCATCTGCTCTTCGGTAACACGTCCTTCAAGATAGGCACGTGAATACATGCCCGGTGCAGAATGGCCCTGATAAAAAATCATATCGCCGCCATGCTCATGGCTGGGCGCATGCCAGAAATGATTAAAGCCCACATCGTATAAAGTTGCGGCAGACGCAAAGCTGGCGATATGACCGCCCAACTCCGACGCCTTGCGGTTAGCGCGTACCACCATGGCGGCTGCATTCCAGCGAATAATGGAGCGAATCCGATGTTCGATGGCGGCATCGCCGGGGCTGGGCTTTTCCAGATGGGGTGGGATGGTGTTTACATAGGCCGTATTGGCCGAATGCGGCAGGTTGGCACCGGATCGGCGAACCTTGTCGATCAACTGCTCAAGTATAAAATGAGCTCGCTCAACGCCTTCTGCTTCCACAATACCTTCGAGGGCCTCGAGCCATTCCTGGGTTTCTTGTGGATCTACGTCCTGATCTAGAATCGGATCAGCCATTATTCACTC
>JBFHPZ010000124.1:0-6657 GCA_041592495.1 Gammaproteobacteria bacterium
AGCTGATTGGGCTGATCCTGGGTGGCGGGTTCCATGGAGATCGGTGCTGTATCGGGTATCAGGGTTTTATCCAGTGCAATCAAACGCTGCAAATCGGCTCGACCACCGGCCACATCCAGATGAAACTTCACAGCATCTGCATCAACACTGGTCACAAAGACATGCTTGACCGGCACCATGGACTGGAAATAATGCGCAATACGGGCGTAACTACTGACATGCCGTATACCATTGACCTGCACTATCAATTTACCTTCATCCGCCGTGTTTTCCTGTACAGCAAATCGTTTGGCAATATGATCCGTTGCCACATCAATACCGCTGGCCATGAGCGCATTCATCTCAACTGCACGTAAAGCCCACTGATCCGATTTCTGTTCCAGCCACATGGACCAATTGATTTGCCAGTTGCTGCCGGTCCAATCCATACGACCCAGTAAAATACCATCGACCGGGTAACGCTTACTGGCCTGCACGACAGGATCCCAGAAACCGCCCCAGATATCGGCGAACCCCAGAGATTGCTGGTCTCGACTATCGTATTGCGGCCACAATATCGGCAAGCCCCTGCGTGCTGCTTCCTTGTTCACTGCATCTTTAATAGCGGAGACATCGGCATCCTTTAATACATAGCGATTTCGGCCATCGCGAACCGCCAGCCAGACCAACACATTCGGGCGTTGCTTACCCCACACCGGCAAATTGCTATCCCGCAACAACTTGGTAATCGAGCCTTCGTTGAACTGCATCCACAGGGTATGTTTGGCTTGCGTGCTATCAAGGACATCGGTAGTTGACCCGGCTGTAGCCGGCGGCTCCAGTGCAAGATAACGGTACTGCTGCACGTAACTGGCGGCACGGGTAATATCCACCTGGGCCGTCACCTGGCTGTTGCCGGAGACACGCACCAATACTTCAATAAAGCCCTGCTCAAACGCCGCCTGACGAATATCCCGTTCCTGGCTGGCAACGGGCAAAGCTACCTCATACATGCGTGAAACTGTGGCTGCCTGTGATACAAAAGACACAAATAACAGCCCTAAAATCAAAAGAATTCTGACATTGATTTTCATATTTACGTCGTGACCTTCGCTGCGAGCGTGTACAATAGCACATCTTTGTAAAGCGATGCGTGACCGGGTTTAACATGTCAGAAACGGATACCAAAAAATCATTAAGTTATCGTGATGCGGGTGTTGATATCGATGCCGGCAATGAACTGGTTCAAAGAATCAAACCCCATGTCGCCAAGACCAAACGCCCTGAGGTGATCGGCGGCATTGGCGGTTTTGGTGCCCTGTTTGAAGTTCCGAACCGATATAAACAACCGGTTCTGGTTTCCGGCACCGACGGTGTTGGCACCAAACTCAAACTGGCTATTCAGCTGAAAAAACATGACACCATCGGTATCGATCTGGTTGCCATGTGCGTCAATGATATTCTCGTACTCGGTGCCGAGCCCTTGTTCTTCCTGGACTATTACGCCACTGGCCAGTTGAACAATGACGTCGCTGCCGATGTCATTAAAGGTATCGCTGATGGCTGTGAACAGGCAGGTGCAGCGCTGGTGGGTGGTGAAACCGCCGAAATGCCCGGCATGTACGAAAAAGGTGATTACGATCTGGCCGGTTTCTGCGTCGGAGTAGTCGAAAAACAGTCTATTATCGATGGCTCCAAGGTTGCTGCCGGCGATGCATTGATCGGCATTGCATCTTCCGGTCCTCATTCCAATGGCTACTCGCTGATCCGTAAAATCATTGAAGTCAGCAAGGCAGATTTGAGCAGCCCCTGCGGTGACAAAACCCTGGGTGATGCCCTGCTGGCACCCACCCGCATCTATGTCAAAGCCATACGCCAATTGCTGGAGCAGGTTGATCTTCATGGCCTGTCCCATATCACCGGTGGCGGCTTGCTGGAAAATATTCCACGGGTCATGCCGGAAAATACCCGTGCCCGTATCGACAAATCCAGCTGGCAACTACCGGAAGTGTTCCAGTGGCTGCAGCAGCACGGCAATGTCGAACAACAGGAAATGTATCGCACCTTCAACTGCGGTGTTGGCATGGTGCTGGTGATGAATGCTGAAGATGCTGATCAGGCAATCGAAATCCTGACAGCCGCCGGGGAACAGGCATGGCGTCTGGGTGAGATCGTCAGCTCCGCTGGCGAACCCGATGTCGTTGTTGAGTAATGCCAGCCAGCAAATTACCGATAGTCGTTCTGATTTCCGGCTCGGGCAGTAATCTGCAGGCCATCATCGATGCCATCCGGGCCGGTACACTGAATGCCGAAATTCGCGCCGTGATCAGTAACCGTAACGATGTTATGGGCCTGGAGCGAGCTCGTAATGCCGGTATCGAAACCCTGGTACTCGATCATAAAAACTTTTCAGACCGCGAAAGTTTCGATCAGGCCCTGCAACAAACCATCGATCGCTATCAACCACAACTGGTTATCCTGGCCGGCTTCATGCGCATACTCACTGACGACTTCGTTGATCACTATACCGGGCGCATGCTGAACATACATCCCTCGCTGTTACCGGATTTTCGTGGCCTTAACACCCATCAACGAGCACTGGATGCCGGCCGCGAACAACATGGCGTCACCGTACATTTCGTTACAAATGAACTTGATAGCGGGCCGCTGGTCATTCAAGCTGTAATCAATATTAACCCTGATGACTCGGCAGAATCACTTCAACAACGCATCCATGAGCAGGAGCATATAATTTACCCCATGGCAATACAGTGGTTTGCCGAAGGCCGACTCAGCTGCAGGGATAATAAGGTGTACCTGGATAATCAATTATTGAAGCATCCACCACGCTGGATTAACAATGAACTCGTTACCACTGCATAAACAATTTGGATTTGCACTTTTCATTGCGTGGATGTCATGTGCATGGCCTGTGCATGCGGCAAAACCACCTACACCATTCACTGCCAGTTATAAAGTTGAAAAATACAATTCAACTGTTGCCGTTATGCAACTAACGTTGCAACAAAAAGATGACCAGTTTATCTATACATCAAAAACCCAACCTAAAGGTTTACTGGATTTATTTAGCAACGACAAAATCGTTGAGCAATCCACATTACGATGGGATGCAGAACATCAACGACTGCAACTGCTTGGCTACCAATATACACGCGAAGAAAGAGCCAGGGACAACCAACAATTTACTGTTCAATGGAACAACGAAAATTCTGCAACCTGTAGTGGCATGGCACGCAAGCAATCATTTACGCTGGAACTGGCCTCCCCTGCCTGGGATCAACTGTCGGTACAACTTGCATTGATGGCGGATTTATCCAGCGATGAAAATCCTGCTGCAGACTATCGCTATAGTATTATTGATGACGCAAAACTCAGTGAGTACCTGTTCCAGCCCGAAGCGCAGGAAACCATCAAAATTGGACAGCAGGAATATCACACCCTGAAGCTCAAGCGAGCACATGAATCCGGTAAACGCACAACCCATATGTGGCTCGCACCAGAGCTGGGATTTGTCCCTGTGCGAGTAGAACAATACAAGAAAGGCGAACTCAATTTCTCCATGGAACTGGCGGCGCCTGTCAAGGTAACACCATGAACGACGACACTGAAGAATTTGAATACGAAGGCCCGAGTAAAAGCCAGATCAAAAGAGAATGCCAGGCCTTACAGGATGTCGGTGAAGAGCTGATCACGCTGAAACAAAACGAACTGGACGAACTGGACTTACCGGAAATTTTATACAACGCCATCCAGCAAGCACACAAAATTCATCAGAGAGGCGCCCTGAAACGACATCGCCAGTACATTGGCAAACTCATGCGTGAACTCGATGGAGAACATATTGCTCAGCAATTACACAAGCTCAAACACAAACATGATCTGAATAACGCCCTGTTCAAGCGACTGGAACACTGGCGCACGCAGATTCTGGAACAGGGTGAAACCGAAATTAATCGTTTTATTGAAACCTACCCGGATGCTGATCGCCAGCATTTACGTCAACTCTACCGCAATGCCCTGAAAGAGCAGGAACAGAACAAACCACCGGCTGCGGCGCGCAATCTGTTCAAGTACCTGCGTGAAATTGCAGAAAATGCCGAGTAATTGCCTATACTCTTTCTACGTAAATAAACAGATTCAAAACAGGCCCACTTATGGATTTCACCAGTATCCACAATTATTACGAACACCTGGTTATTGACTACCTGCAATCAAAAGTCATTCCGCGCTTTCCCGACAAGAGCCCCGACTATTTCATGGATGTTGCCTGTTACGCACTCTCCAAATTACCATCGCGCTATATGCGTCATGAGATTGACATGGCTTTTTTTCTGGAACCCAAAGAACGTCTTGCCATGAATGATGAAGTGGAAAAGGCGGTTGAGAATGCAGTCATCTACATCAATAAAAATTTCAACAAGAATAACCGCTACGATGATCAGCCTGAAGGATAGCGGCCATAATTCTCCAACAACAGCCAGCCAAATTT
The DNA here is from genome assembly GCA_041592495.1 of Gammaproteobacteria bacterium. GTDB lineage: Bacteria > Pseudomonadota > Gammaproteobacteria > SZUA-229 > SZUA-229 > JBFHPZ01. The sequence goes on from JBFHPZ010000124.1 coordinate 4,490, forward strand.
GGCGACTAATATCACATCCCTATAACCTGTCGAAACCAATAGCTTGACCTGCGAAGTCTGGCACAAGACAATCAATCCATATCTCTTTCATACATATTAGTTTGTTCTAATCATGTAATTCAGTAATGTCTCTCAAGCAACACATGACTAATGCTGCTGTTCTTATTTCAATATCATTATGCTGAACAGCATGATATCAAAGGCAAACAATCAGCAATTCAGAAATAACAATCATAAAAAATTTAACAAGGAGTAACCTCATGCCGAAATCAAACTTGCTACGCATTTTATCGAGTTTGCTATTAATAACGATCATCTCATTCCAAAGTAATGCCTGGGCTAATACCTGGGAACTGAAAGATCCCGAAACTGCACTTAAAACCTATGTTGCCCATGATGACGGCATGTTTAACATGAGCCTCATCACATCCATTCCCGCGAACGGATACAGCGTGCACCTTTATCAGATGACATCGCAGAAATGGCTGACTGAAAATGAAGTCAATCAACCGATATGGACCCACAGTGTGGTTATTATCATTCCAGATACAGTATCAACCACCACTGGTATGTTATTTGTTGGAGGTGATGATAATGATGATCCCTTGCCTGATGCCAGTAATGAAGTGGTACAAATTATTACCCAACTGGCATTAGGCTCGCAGTCCATTGTCAGCGCCGTATTCCAGACGCCCAATCAACCCTTGTTGTTTAATGGCGAAATCCGGGGCTTCAAGGAAGATGATCTAACATCCTATACCTGGAAAAAGGCACTGGATACCGGTAACTACATATGGCCCGCCTATCTACCCATGGTAAAAAGCGTGGTCAAAGCCATGGACGGTATTCAGCAGGTAGTACCAACGCTGGGCAGTTATGCCGTGAATGATTTTGTACTTACCGGTTTTTCCAAACGAGGAGCCACCGTCTATTTAACTGCCGCCGTGGATGACCGTGTTCGAGCCATGGCTCCCGGTGTCATCGATTTTCTCAATCTGGTCCCCAGCATGGAACATCACTATCAGAGTTATGGCTTTTTCTCCGGTGCCATCGCTGAATATGAACGCCTGGGCATACTGGATCGGATGCGTTCGCCGGAATTTGCCGGACTAATGCAAGTAGTTGATCCTTATTCGTACAAAGAAAAATTCGTCATGCCGAAATTTCTGCTCAACTCCTCCGGAGATCAGTTTTTCCTGCCGGATTCATCCCGTTTTTATTTAAATGAATTGCCCGGTGAAACCTTGATTCGTTATGCACCCAATACCGATCACTCCCTAAGCAATTCACAAACCAGCATACTCGATACACTTTATTCATTACTGGGATGGTATCAATCTATATTGTATGGCCAGGTAAGACCTGATATCAGCTGGCATGTGGAAAGCAATGTGTTAAAAGCAACCACAAATATTCCACCCAGCCTGGTAAAAATCTGGCGCGCAAACAACCCCAATGCAAGGGATTTCAGAAAACAAACCATTGGCGAAACCTGGACCGCAACCATCGTTATGCCAAATACCAGTGGAGAATATCAGGCCGACTTATTTACAGGCGCCGGCTTCAACGCAGCCTATATTGAGTTCATCTATCCTGGCATAACCGGGTTACCTGTTTCATACAGTACAGAAATCAAAGTTACACCGGACATCTACCCTTATTCTTTAACACAACCGGCAAATGATCCAAAACCTGCAACTTTCTGGAAACAGGAAATAAGTGCTGCAATCAAGAATAAACCAGGCACCATTGATGCAGACACACTGAATTCGTATTTACCAATTCCTGTATTTGATCAGATTGCCACAAGCATGGGCGATGCTATGGATATGCTAAAAATCTATTTCGGCTGGGTAAACAACAAACTGATTGAGTCACCACTCAAGGAAGTTGCCAAGCGTGAATGCTTGTCAACACGACTGAATATTCAGCACGGTGAAATAGGCTGGTATTCTGATGTGAACCTCTGGTGGTTCGGTAACAAACCATTGTGGCAACATTATGCAAAAGCACATGAAGCCGCTCTGAATAACCATGCCGGTGAAGCCATGGCTATTTGCCTGATGATTAATCAGCTTTAAATATTGGTCAAAATCAGCCGGCACAAGCCGGCTGATTTTTTTCAGTATCAGGCTGCTTTTTCTGCTGCCGCAGTTTTCATGGTATCC
>JBFHPZ010000125.1:0-6626 GCA_041592495.1 Gammaproteobacteria bacterium
CAAAAATTTAAAAAAGGCCAGCTTGAACGAAACAAACTCAAGGAGTTAAAACTCCAGGCAAGCCAGGGCATGCTTTCAGATATAAAAACGCGTGAATACATACAACTTATTAACAAGTATGTTGAGCGCCATGAAGCCACCATACTCTACAAAAAGCTTCTGGAAATTGACCATAAAGACTCAAATATCTATTTTGAAATTGGCAGAGGGCTGATTGCCTGCATGGAAGCAGATGGAATAAACGTGCTTGAACACGCAATGACACTTGATCAAAAACATACCATCGCAGCATGTAACCTGATCACACAATATTATGTTCAATCTGGCAACAGCCGTTACGCACAGCCTTATCGGAGACGGGCTTTAGCTTATCAGGTAGAAGCCGCATAAATGACTAAAGATAAAATTATAGAAATAAACTGCTCCCCCACTATAAAAAACATTTTATGCGAAGCCCTAAAGAGCTATGCCTCCACATGCCCCACAGGAAATTCTAAACATTTCTATTTCATTAAAAAATCAGAATTACTCAGCATCATCGACAATATCGAGCAACAGTTCAATCAAACAGCCAACCACTTTTCCATCAATGATGACATTATGACTCACCTGGAAGCCGCTGTTCGTTATCACTATGACCATATCCAGCATCAGATAAGAGCCAATGTTGATCAACAAAAGCATTTACTTCTCAACGCTCTGCATGGCATGCCAGTTGATGACCAGCAGCTGGAAGATGCCTTGCGCGAGGACAAAATAATCTAGACTATTCCTCCTACGCCAGGCAATTAGCTTCATATCTCGCTAAACCGCCCTGTATTTAAACCAGGTGTGCTCTTATAATTAGCTCTTTTATTTTGTTGGTAATGAAATGAGCTGGTGGGGAAAACTAATTGGTGGTGGCTTCGGCTTTTTAATGGGTGGCCCTATCGGGGCAATGATCGGCGCCGTGTTTGGACATCAGTTCGACAAAGGCATCAATGTAAGTGAGCAATACCGCCATACCCTCGGCGACCAACAACGTACCCAGGCTGCCTTCTTCACTGCACTTTTTTCTACCATGGGCCATATCGCTAAAGCAGATGGCGCGGTTTCCCGAACCGAAATCAGCATGGCAGAGCAAATTATGGCGCAGATGCAACTTAGCTCTGATCAACGCCGGGCTGCTATTGAATTATTTAACCAGGGAAAACTCAACAGCTTTCCTCTGGATGAAGTATTAGAGCAATTTCGCAGTGAATGCCATCGCCGTCGTAACTTGCTGCAAATGTTTATGGAGGTGTTGATAGCAACAGCACTTTCTGACAATAGCTTACACCCTGCGGAGCATCAGCTTCTCAGGCATATCGGTAACAAACTTGGCTTCTCACCAAAACATATTGATCAATTAATCGATATGGTCAAAGCCCAGCAACATTATTCTGGACAAACTTCCACATCCACGCCAACGCGTATTGAAGATGCGTATCGAATATTAAATATTTCGTCAGACTGCTCCGATGATGAGCTTAAAAAAGCCTATCGCCGCCTGATTAACCAGCATCATCCAGACAAACTTGTATCTAAAGGACTACCGGATGAAATGATAAAACTTGCCAGCGAGAAAACCCACGAAATCAAATCCGCCTATGACCTGATACGCAAACATCGCAAATCACCCAGATAAGATGTTGTTTTTAAATCCTTTACAAACATCTGTCCAACAGAGAAAATGTGTGATTATTTAACACTCATATAATTGGTACCATGCAGATACAAGGCCCCATTAAAATTCATGTCATCGATAGTGCTAGCGGACAGGGCAAGGAACTGCATTTGACATTTACAGATAGTTTTCAACAACTTGATCTTGAAAGCCGGCTTGCGGAATTCAATGACCATATCAATATACTCAGACAACAAATCCAGGCCACAGATGATGCAGCGACTCAGCAGGGAATGTTGACCATTTTGCAAATTTCCGAGGAACTGCTACCTCATTTGGCTGAAGATGAAATTCCATTGGACGAAGCCATAGTGATCGAAATAGGACAAATGTCCCCTTTTGATAACTTACTAAGCAGCGCCAAACTCAAATAACCCCGTTTTAGCACTTTCCAGGCTTGGCGCATATTAATCAGTATGTGCTAAACTTCTGATGTTCGTCTGGAAATTAAAAATGACCCTGGCCATGTTCTCACAGGCAAGTGGCAACATAACACAACATTCCATCCATCCAGAGACCACTACTATGAAAATCAGAATTTCATCAATTTTGTTTGTTGCTGGAGCAACAGTCTCAGCATCCGCTGTTGCCACCAATGGTTATCAGCTTATCGGGGTTGGCAGCTACCAGAACAGCCTGGCCGGTGCAGTCACCGCAAATCCGGGTTCAGCTATGACAGCTATTACAAACCCTGCGGGCATGGCGCGTATTGGCAAGCGAGCAGATTTCAGTCTCGAAATGTTTATGCCCGACAGGTTCGTGGATTTCACCAGTTTAGGCGGCGAAGCCAGTGATAGTGCTGCAGAACAATATGGCGTCCCGGCACTAGGCTGGACAGCACCTATCGATGAAGATAATAAGGATGTTTATTTTGGTGGCGGCATCTACGGCACATCAGGTCTTGGCGCTGACTACCCGCTTACCAGATTTGCCGGAGCAGGTGTTTTTGGCGCAGACCCACTTTACTTTGAAGGCTATTCAGCTATTCAATTCTGGCAAATGGCACCTACACTGGCCTGGAATGTTAATAAAAAACTCACCTTAGGCGCATCATTAAATATTGATTATCAATCCGTTTCGCTTAAACAATCTTTCAAATTTGACACAACTAACGACGGCATTGTTAATCCCGACAGCACTGCGGCCAACGTCGACCTTAGCAGAACTGCACAGGCGTTTGGCCTAGGTTTCTCACTTGGGGTACTTTATGATGTCAATGATCAAATCACTGTTGGCGCAAGCTACAAGAGTAAACAAAGCTTCAGTGATCTTGAATATCAATTAGGCTATGGAGATATTCAGGGAAATGCCAGCTTTGGCATTGTTACTGGTTGCGCAGGAGAAATTTGTCCAGCAGGAACCTATGTGCTTGATCTCGATTTCCCGCAAATGGTTTCTGTAGGTGCGGCTTATACACCAGTCAAACCATTAACTATCTCTTTTGACGTTAAACATATCAAATGGTCTGACACATTAAGCAGTCTCGATATCAGCGGCCCAAATAATATGAAACTGAGTCTAGCTTCTGGATGGGATGATCAAACTATCATTGCGCTCGGTGTCGAGTACGCACTTAATGAACGCATTAAACTTCGAGCAGGCTACAATCAGGCAGATGCTCCAATAGATGACAATGACACAGGCAACAATTTCATATTACCTGCAACGACCGAGAAACATTACGCCATTGGCGCTGACTTTCGTATGAACAAATCCTGGGACATCGGTTTCCATGTATCCAAGGCTTCCCAGTTTGTTTTGACAACACCTGCAGCACCAACACCAACTCCCACAGGCACTAAAATCGGCCTGGAAATCTTAACCTTTGGCATAAACCTTGGTTACAGAATCTAAAATAAAAAGGCCTGCATCCGCAGGCCTTTTTATTTTCTTTGCTATACACTTAAACAGCCAATGTGCACCAAATCCCAATGCCAGCACTTAAAAAATGGATTATACGAGACGAAATCCGCTGACATTTACAACTCATTTAATTTCGCACGCACAATCAGAGCCGCATCACTTTCATCACAGGCTCGTTAAGGGCTTCATCATTATTAAATCCCGAAACCAGCAATACTGTATTACCTGTTCTGGCCAGCTTGCAACGCTTCGAAATATCCTTACATAATTCCTTCCAGTCACCTGTGACCTGTTCAGTGATTTCGAATGGCACAACTCCCCAATGCAATGCAAGCCGGCGGCAAATAGCGGAATCGGTACAAACACCCAGGAGAGGTGCTGTAGGTCTATCCGCAGCCAGGACCTGGGCCGTTGTACCGGTTGTTGTTGGTACAATGATGCCCTGCAGTTTTAACTCTCTTGCAAGTGAAGTCACCGCGTGTGAGATTGCCTTTCTATCACTGTGTTGTACAGAATACTTCTCAAGCTGCGCTTCATCACCATAGCATCCACGTTGCCATTGATAATCCTCTACTTCACGCAGCACGCTATCCATCATTTTTACAGATTGAACAGGGTAAAGACCACTTGCTGTCTCAGCTGACAACATCACAGCATCTGCACTGGATAATGCCGCATTTGCAACATCGCCTACTTCTGCACGCGTTGGTCTTGAATTCGTAATCATGGATTCAAGCATTTGTGTAGCAACTATGACGGGTTTGTTATAACTCCGGGCAAGATTAATCAATTCGGCCTGTATCAAAGGAACTTTTTGTGCAGGTAACTCTATTCCCAAATCACCACGCGCAATCATAATGCCATATGACTCTTTCAGAATAGCCGCAATATTTTCTACCGCCTCAGGTTTTTCTATTTTGGATATGATCGGAATATCACTGCCCGATTTTTTAATATACCTTTTTAGCTGAATCACATCCGTGGCAAAACGAACAAAGCTCAATGCAACGAATTCCACCTTCATTTCAACAGCAAAGACCACATCTTTCTTGTCTTTTGCTGTGAAACTGGAAGTAGAAATGGTGGAATCCGGAAAATTCATTCCCTTATTATTCTTTAGAATTCCACCATAATTAACCTTACACTGAATGACTTTACCCTTAACAGATAACACCTGCAGCTCAATCTTTCCATCATCCAGCAATATCCTTTCATTTCTTTTAACGTCCTTGTATAAATTCTTATATTGAGAAACGATCAAGCCTTGCCTACCAATACCTGACTCACAACTTATCTGAACATTTCTACTCGCCGTTAATAAAATCTCTCCATTTTCAAATTGCCCAACCCTTAGTTTAGGGCCACAAAGATCCACCAATATTGCTGCATGCGTATCTCTCAAAGACGCTTCATGCCTGACATTTTCAATTGCGATTCTGTGTTGCTCATGTGTGCCATGGGACATATTCAAGCGAAACACATCAACACCAGCCGCCAGCAATTCCCTGATTGTTTCTTTTGAAGATGAAGCAGGCCCCAAGGTCGCTATTATCTTTGTTTTTCGCCAGGTATATGGCTTTGGATTACTTTTTGGAGAGGATTTCATTATTACGATATGGTTTTAGTCTGGCTAATGCTGCACAGGAAGGCAGCATTAGCTATTTTTACTACTGACTCCGGGCTCAATATCAACCGCAGGAACCCCATGATTCATTGATAGATACTACTTAGCATAAGTAATATGGCAACTACTATTACAACCATCACACTATACTTGGCACTCATATTCGTATTCCTTATATCCATGTTAGTCAAATACCTTTTTGAATCAATTTTACGGCCAAATTTTGTACAGGCTTTTTTATTTTTTACAGGTTGAAAGAAACTTTGCTGACGGCGAATTACAGGGGTTGGCCGAAAATGCATTAGGATCTTCTTTTTTGCTTTCCTTCACAACCGGCTCTGGTTCATAAACAGGCTCTTCTTCAAACATAACATCAGCCTGGTTCGCGGATTTCATAGATCCTGTAGCTGCGCCACTTTCATTCACAGGTGGCGCCGTTGATTGTCGTTCTATCTGCAACAATTTTTGAGCAATTACCGCGGCACGACTCTCAGCCTCCATTCTTATTCTATAGGCTTCCTGTTGTGCCAGCTTTTCTCGCTCTGCCGCTTTCATCGCCGCAATTTCTGCATCCCGTGCTCGTTTTTTAGCGCGCTCCACTTCCTGGGCTGTCCTGCGCTCCTGGTCCGCAATAATTTCAGCCGCACGTTTTTCAGCAGCACGCAATTCTTCCTGAGCCTTGGCCTCTAGTTTTGCAGCATCACGTTCACGCTCAATAGCTTTCATCATTGCCAGGGTAGCTTCACGTTCTTTATTAATTGCTTCCATATCTATTTGTGGTTGTTGCGGCTGCAGCTGTTCATTAACCACAGGCATTGCTTGCTGAGTGACAGGCTGATTAACAGTGAATTGTTTATTAAAAATCATGTAGCCGGCCACGGCCAGGGTAATGGTTGTAATAAACATACCCGCTGCAACACCCAGCACCAGCATATTGACATTACTTTTGTTACGCTGGTTATCATCAACATGAATAATGGGATACATTTCCTCATAAACATCTTGTCTGCGCCTGCCATAATGCTCATTCACAGGCTCAAACTCTGCATGCTCTTCACCAACCGCTTCAGGTTTATCTACGCCCCCGTGACCATCTTCCTCTGTCTGAGTAAACGCAGCAGATTCTTCCTTACCTGTTTTCTGTTGCGCTTTCATAGCCTCATGGATTGGATCTTTTACTGGCTTCTCATTTACCAGATCCTGTTTTATGGGAGTAACTTTGGATTTAGCCGAGGCCTTTTCGTTTGCCACAATACTTTCTTTATCGTGACCAACTTCGGGCTTTATTGAGGCAGGTTTTGTCGAGTAGCCGCGAACTACATGCTGCTCATGTTTTATATCGCTTAAGCCCAGATCATATTCACTTTCAGTGTTTTTCTGAGCGAGCTCTGCTTTTTCCTCTGTCAGGACATGATCATTCTCATGTTGAAGCCC
>JBFHPZ010000126.1:0-6586 GCA_041592495.1 Gammaproteobacteria bacterium
GCATGTGGCAGCATATTGTTTGGGTGGGTCTTTTTGTTGGGGGTATTTCTATTGCGTCAATGGCCTGGGCAATTTCGCGCGAAGTGACTTATTGGCAAACTATTGTGTTTACAGTGCTCACTGTATCTCAGTTGTTTCATTCCCTGGCTGTGCGTAGTGAAAGTGCTTCTTTATGGCAAATTGGATTATTCAGTAATCTGCCAATGTTAGGTGCAGTCGTGTTGACACTGTTGTTGCAACTGGCGGTAATTTATGTGCCTGCACTGAATGCTATTTTCTATACCCAGCCCCTGCCATTGTTTGATCTTGCTGTTTGCCTGGCCTTGTCTTCACTGGTGCTGGTTGCGGTAGAAATTGAAAAGTGGCTGGTGCGCCGGGGTTTTATTTATACAAACGGTCAATGAAAGTTATTAATGGGGTGGAAAGCTCTGTAGTATTTCGTTGACTGCATTATTGATTTTTTCAGTCTGTTTTTGGGGAGTTGACGCAGGGCTGATAATGCTTCTGGCAGTGGCGCGCCAGATGAGCTGTTTGTTGTTTGCGTCAATAAAATCCAGAATCAATGTGCCCTGTTCATATTCATATACGCTGATACCACCTGCCGGGTAAAAACCATAAGGATCATAGTAACGATAGCCGCGTCGGGTGTATATGACATTGGGTGCATAGGAATATCCCCAGTCGGTTATGTTGATTCTTTTTTCTTTTGCGAAGTGCGGGGCAATAAGAAAATCAGGTGCTGATGTGTTTTTAATAATGTTTTTTGTTGCAAGGTTATTTTCAACAGCTGTTATAAAGCGCCCATGGTTCAGGCTTTTTGTTTCTATGCCTTCGGGGAAAGGCATCCAGTTGTAGGTTTTGTAAACGGAGAAATCAACTTCCTGATTATAGTCGTAGCTGACGGACAGGGTTGAGCATCCTGTCAGTAGTGCTGAAACCATTGCCGCGATAAATAGGGTATAAACTTTCATGGCTGTTTCCTTTGGCAGGATGTGTTGGGAATTAAGGAGGCTGTGAATAACTGCTATTGATGTCATTACTACGAACTCCTGTCCTTCAGCCTACGGGCCATGCAAGGCAAGTTAAAAACGCTTCCGGCGAATTTTTCCGAGCAGAATCGAGGAATCTTAACTGTTTAAAATAACGTTAATCTCAAGAAAAAGATCTCTCCACTAAGGTCGAGATGACAGTTATTCACAGCTTCCTTAAATAAATTATATCGGCAATACCTGGTGTTATCTATGATAAAGGGCGCACATTTTATGATCCGGAAAGGATCGAATGACGCATTGTGCGAAATACGCGACAAGTTGTGAGCAGTGCTTAATATTACCTGTCTGCTATTTGCAGTCGTACCAGTTTTTAATTCTGTTCAATAAGAGATTTCAAGTCGGCAATGATTTGCTGGCTATGTTCCTTGGGATCAACATCGCGGTAGATTTTTTTAATCAAGCCATCCGGTCCAATAATAAAGCTGTGACGTTTTGCGAACTTCATCGGGCCCAGCTTGAATAAAGCGCCATAGATTTCAGCGGTTGTGCCTTCGGTATCTGCCAGTAAGGGGAAAGGTAAATTAAATTTTTTCGCGAATTCCTCATGGCTTTTGGAATCATCCAGACTCACACCCATGACGCTGGCTTTTAATGCCTTGATGTGGATGATGTCATCGCGGAAATTACAGGCTTCCCTGGTGCAACCGGGTGTGTCATCTTTGGGATAAAAATACAGCACCAGCCACTGGTCTTTATAATCCCCAAGTGTATGTATTTTATAGTTCTGGTCTTTCAGGGAAAAATCCGGTGCCGCGTCGCCAATAGTTAATTCTGTTGCAGCCTGGGCGGGACTGAGCAGTAACAGGCTTTTTAATAAAACTAATCCCGTACGTTTAATGAAAGTATTCATGGCGCTATCCTGTGAGTTGGGGAGTCAGGGGTTCACGGCGGCATTCGGGTTTGGTGAGTAGCAGTTGTACTGTACTAATGGAACGCTCCATGAATCCGCCTTCACAATAGCATAAATAAAATTCCCAGAGGCGGATAAAACTGTTGTTGTAACCCAGTTTCTGTATCTGGCTTTCGTTTTTGAAAAAACGTTCACGCCATTCCCGTAAGGTTTTTGCATAATGCGGCCCTATATCTTCCAGGTGAAAAATTCGCATATCGGTTGTGTGCGTGATGGCTCGGGAGAGTGCGGTAACAGAAGGCAGGCTGCCGCCGGGGAAAATATATTTTTGTATAAAATCCACTTCGCGTTTTGCCTGTTCATAACGCTGGTCGGCAATGGTAATGGCTTGCAGGCACATCATGCCTTCGGGTTTGAGCAATCCTGTACATTGTTTGAAGTAGCTGCCGAGCTGATCCAGTCCGACGGCCTCGATCATTTCGATGGAAACCAGTTTGTCATACTGTCCATGGAGATCACGGTAGTCTTCCATTAATAAGGTGATTTTATCGTTCAATCCTTCCGCCTGTATGCGTTGTTGCGCATAGTGGAACTGTTCGAGGGAAATGGTAGTGGTGGTGACATGACAGCCATAATGTTTGGCGGCATGTATGGCAAAGCCGCCCCAGCCGGTGCCGATTTCCAGCACATGATCATTAGCAGTTAATTGCAGTTTCTGACAAATGCGATCTAGCTTGTTAACCGATGCCTGCTTAAGTGTGCAATTGTCATCGCTAAAGATCGCTGCGGAATACATCATGGTGTCATCCAGCATGAGTTTGAATAAATCATTACCAATATCATAATGTGCTGCGATGTTGCGTTGACTGCCTTTGCGGGTATTGCGATGTAACCAGTGAAAGAATTGATTAAAGGGTGCGCTTAAACGGGACAGGCCATTGTCCATGTTATCAACTACATCGCGGTTTATGAGTAATAAACGAACCAGGTGGGTCAGGTTGTCGCAATCCCAGTCACCCTGAAAATAGGATTCACCCGCGCCAACGCTTCCACCGAACGCAATCGATCTGTAGAAAGCTGGATTGCGAATGCTAATAACGGCTTTGAGGGGGCATTGTTCGGTGTCGCCAAATGTATAAACCCGATCAGCATCGATCATCTGGATTTGTCCGCGTGTTATTTTCTCAAGTTTTGCCAATACAACGCGTTTGGCCAGTTGATCCAGCAGGCGTGGTGTCTCCCTGAGCTGGTTTTGGGATGCCGGTATGATGTTGGATTTCATAATCATCAACCTCGTTTATGTTTGCTCACCTGGGGGATGAGTTTGTCAGGATGGGTGAATAAAGGTGTACGTTTCAATAAGAGTTTGAATGCCTGGTAATAAATAGCGGCAGTGACTTTTAATGTCATTAAAGGAAACTGTAAAAGTGCTTTAGCCATGCTTGTTGAACTGATTGCCTCTGCATCCAGTGATAGCGTTGCTGCAAATATTTTATCGCCTTCGCGCCAGTTTTCCATATGTACGGCCAGATGATTTTCCGGTGTACTAAAACGCCAGTCATAATCCTGATCCATGGGGTTGAATGGTGAAACATGAAATTCTTTTTGTAATTGGTATTGGTGATGTCTGGCTTGAGCCTGGTCGGGATTCACCGGCAGGACATAACAGTGTTGTTCTCCCCAGGGTGTGTTATTAACTTCTGCCACTATCACCTGAAGATGCTTATCTTCTTTGTCAAAACAATAATAAAAACTGACCGGGTTAAAACCATAACCAAAATAACGTAAATGGGTCAGGATGCGGACAGGGCCGTTGAGTATGATGCCGGTTTTTATATGCACCAGATCTTTTACTGCTTGTTTGAGCGGTTGTTCCGGATTACCAAGATGACATTTGCGATCAAATTGCGCCAGATTAAAACGACGTGCTGACCACAACCAGAAACGGTCAAACAGATGCGGTATTTCATCCAGGTCCAGATACATCATGAACATGGTGTAATTGAACGCATGCTCATGGGGCGTGAAGCGTTTATGTCTAACCTGCCCGACGTATAGTTTGCTGTGCATAATTCAAGTGCTCCTTAAAGTCGGTTAATGTATCCAGGGCGCTGATAACGCCATCTTCATGAAAGCCATAACGCCAGTAAGCGCCGGCATAAAAGCAACGATTTCTGCCATTCAGTTTGGAATGCTGTTTCTGGGCGCTGATACCTTCTCGAGTGAATAAGGGATGCGAATAGTTAAGTCGCTTGATAATTTTTGATTCGTCTATGGACCGGGTGTTGTTGAGAGTGACACAGAATGTGTCAGGACTGGAAATGCCCTGGAGTATATTCATATTGTAAGTAACGGCCACCGGGTTGTATTGTGTTTCCAGTCGGTGATAGTTCCATGCTGCCCATGCCAGCTTTTGTTTTGGCAGCAGATTAATGTCTGTATGTAGTATGGCTTCGTTATTCTGATAGGGAAAAGCAGACAGAATATTGTGTTCAAAAGGTTCGGGCCTGGCCAGCATGTGTAGTGCCTGGTCGCTATGGCAGGCAAAGAATACATAATCAAATTTTTCTGCCGGCATAGCATCGGTGTTTATTTCAACATGTGTTGGTAAACGTTTAACGGATCTGACAGGTGAATTTAATCTGATCCTGTCACTGAATCCAGCGGTGAGTTTGTTGACATAGGAACTGGAGCCGCCGCTGATGGTGTACCAGTCCGGTCGTTGATTAACGCTGAGTAATCCATGATTGTGGAAAAAGCGTATGAAAAAAAGGGCAGGAAATTTCATCATTTGCTGGTAGCTGGCTGACCAGATGGCGGAACCCATGGGGATAATGTACTGGTCGATAAATTGTTGCGAATAATGATGTGTGCGTAAATATTTACCCAGGCTGGTTGAGGTGTCAGCCGCCTCCAGTAAATTTATGGATTCGCGATTGAAGCGCAGAATATCCCGGATCATGCGATAAAAAGTTGGACTCAAAAGATTACGGCGTTGTGCGAACAGTGAATTAAGATTATTGCCATTGTATTCAAGGCCGGTGATGTCGCATTTTACGCTGAAGCTCATGTTGGATTTGCGTGTTTTAACGCCGAGTTCTTCCAGTAACTGTATGAAATGGGGATAGGTTTTGTAATTGAATACAATGAATCCTGTGTCCACAACATAGTGCTGGTTATTGTGTTCGATATCATGAGTGTGAGTGTGTCCGCCAATATAGTCATTGGCTTCGAACACGGTGATGTCGTGTTGTTTGTGCAAATGATAAGCCAGTACATTACCGGATATACCTGTGCCGATGATTGCTATTTTCATGTGTCAGTCTCCATGGCTCATAACAGGATTGCGATCTTGCTTGTTTGGTATGCCCCATTGCTGAGGGACTCGTTTGATGAGTTGTGTGTCGTAACCCATGGCGGCACTAAGCTGCAACAATTCCTGCCAGGCGTTTCCATCTATACCGGGCTTGCGTGACATGATCCATAAATAATCCCGTGCGCTACGGGCAATAATGGTGTGCTGGTAATCCGGGCTTAGATAGGCGATGACATATTCCGCCTTGAAGGGCCAGATAAATTGCATACCCCAAAGGCTGTTGTCTTCTTTGCTGACATAACCGGTAGGTGTATAGGTTTTTAAGTCTCCATCAAAACTGTTTTTGTTAAAACTGAATGTAGTGGCGATGCTGCCGTCGGCATTCATGGCGTAACTTTCGACAGCATTGTGCGCGCCTTTTTCAATGAAGGTGGGTATGTTGGCAATGACATACCAGCGTCCCATGAAACGATCCAGGTCAACATCTTGTGCGCGTGGTAATGGAGCTGTGGGTGTGTGTGAACAGGCCATGATGTTTATACTCAGTAACAGAATAAATAAATATTTCATTGAACCGTCTCCGGTTTAAGTTCGTAGCGAAGTTTGCTTCCATTTTCGGTGGTGGATTGCAGTGCCAGCCATTGATTGTCGGGTGAGTACCAGAGATCAATTTCAAGATTCTCGCCCTGTAACTGATAGTGTTCTGCGTCGATGCTGCTGTTGTTCAGCTTGAACGTGTCTCTTCCCAGGTATTTGAATTCGATGGTTACCAATTCGCCGGTTTGGCTGTTGAGCAACTGATCTGTGTTCAGCAATCGTGGATTCCAGTAAGCAAAACTGCGTACGCATGTATTGACGAGATTGAATGCATTTTGTGTCTGGATATGAATGTCTTCACCCTGCTGGTTCAATCGCACGAAAAGCGAGTCGCCATTATCATTGGTGGTTGAGCTTAATTGTTTCAGGCAATCGCCCTTCCAGATTTCGGTGTTGTCATGGCGATAGCTGTAAACCGTAAACAACATAAATTTCACATCAAACACTGCCGTGGTTGTCATCACCTGTTCATTTCCGTTGTGACGCAACGTAAACCGGTGATAGCCAATGTGACTGTCATCCAGGTAAACCATAAAATGCCATGATTGCTCGGTGTGATTAATCTTGCCGGAAGCGGTAAGGCTAAAACCCTGCAGTGTGCAAAGGAGTGCTGAAGCCAGGAGAATGCGTGCATGTTTCATGATGTCGACTTCCTGTGGCTGAGTCCGGGGAAAAATGCATTGGTGGTTTGCATGTAATGTTCATAACCGGGGCGTGATTTCATGCTTTGTTCCAATAAATACACACCGGAAAATTTCATTAACAGGTAAC
>JBFHPZ010000127.1:0-6582 GCA_041592495.1 Gammaproteobacteria bacterium
CGATGCAACCATAAAGAAAATACTTAACCAGCGTATGCATAGTTGCAATATTAAAAGTGTAGAGAAATATTATCAGCTTCTCGCAGAGAACAGCAATGAGCTGCTGGCTTTGCTGGAAACAGCGGTTATACCAGAAACCTGGTTTTTCCGGGACAGCAAACCTTTCGACATTATTCTGAACAGGATACTTACCCGGACACATAAACGCCCACAGGAGAAATGCAATATCCTGAGTATTCCCTGCTCAACCGGTGAAGAGCCCTATTCCATTGCCATGTATCTGCTACACCATGGCGTTCCGTCAACAAGCTTTGCCATTCACGCCTGCGATATCAGTCAACAAGCCCTGAATATCGCCCGTGAAGGATATTATGTATACAACTCATTCCGCGGCAAAACTGAACAGAAATACATTGATCAGTATTTTGATGTCGAGGATAAACAGTACACCATCCATCCCGAGATTAAACAACAGGTCAGCTTTAGTCGCATCAACATTCTCGATGCACGACAAATTCCATTTAACCAGTATTTTGATTTCATCCTGTGTCGCAACCTGCTAATTTATTTTGATGCCAGCGGAAAGAAAAATGCATTTATTCATATGCACAAAATGCTTAAGGATGACGGGCTGTTATTTATAGGACATTCAGAATACGGCGCGGTGCCACAAGATTTATTTCGAACTACGACTATCAATAATACATTTGGCTTATACAAACTTGATCACTGGGAACAAAAATACGATTTATCCAGCAATCAGCAAACTAGCAAACCTGCATCAGCTCCTCTCAGGCGTGCCTTTGCAACTTTTACCGCACACACTGCAGAGAATAACGACATTCAACAGGAAAAAACTAATTTTCTTGAACAGGCACAGCGATTGGCCGACGAAGGCAAACTGGTAGAAGCAGAGCAACTGTGCATGCAACATATAGAACAACAAGGTGACAGCAGTGAATCATTTTATCTTCTTGGACTCATCCAGGAAGCCGGCAACAATCTCCACACAGCCGAAAACCTGTTCCGTAAGGCGATTTACCTGGAACCCAAACATTACGAAGCATTGATTCATCTGTCGCTTATCCTTGAGCAATCCGGTGATACAAAATCTGCACAATTGCTTAAACAACGTGCTGAACGGGCCATAACAGGATAGGTTTGCCATGCAAGAATTCATTATTCATGATTGCTGGAACAAAATTGGTATCTGGGGCAAAGAAACGCCCCGCTGCCCGGAACTGGATGAACGAATCCATTGCAATAATTGCCCGGTCTATGCCGAAGCCGGCCGTATATTACTTGGGCGAACAAGCGACCATGATTATCTTCAGGAATGGCTGGGAAACCTGGCCAGACCTCGCAACGACACTATTCATAATCTGCATTCTGCCCTGTCTTTCCGGCTTGGTGATGAATGGTTCGCCTTACCCTGTAGCATCATTAAAGAAATCACACATTGCAGCAAGCACCATTCATTACCTCATCGCAAGAACCCGGTATTACGTGGCATGGTCAATGTACGTGGCGAACTATTACTATGTTTCTCCCTGGGTTATTTATTCAAATTACAAAAAGGAGAAAAAGAAACCGGAAACAAACATATTCATGAACGCTATATTGTGATATCCGACAATCAGGAGAATTATACCTTTCCGGTTTCCGAAGTACGGCACATCATAAAATATAATCCTGACAACCTGGAAAAAGCTCCCTCCACCATAAACCAGGCATCCTTTAACTATGTTCGCGGGATTATTCGCGACAATAATTTCAATATCGGCCTACTGGATGAAAGCCTGTTACTCGCTGCATTGCACAGGAATATTTAATGAGCGAGCAAAAGAAAAACAAGGTTAATATTCCGATGCTGGACCTGTTTCGCGTAGAAACCAGAAGTCAGGTTCAGGCGATGGACAAGATTCTGTCTGACTATCCCGAGCTGGAAAACAAGACAACAGCAACAGATATTTTATTACGCACTACCAAAGCCATAAAAAGTGCTGCGCGTCTGGTGAATATCGATATAGCCATTCAAATTACAACTGCAATTGAGGAACAGCTGCTTGCTTTACACGCAGCATCCATACTGCTTGATAGTGATGCTCTTTCCATACTCAATACAGCAACACGTTTAATGGAACATATTTCGGGCATGGATGCAGAACAGCTGGAGAATCCCGACAAGGAAACCACACAACAACTTGAAGATGTGAAACAACAGCTTATAACAATCGCAAACGCATCGACCACTCCCAAAAAACATACCCCAAATCCGGTTACCGAGAAACCAGCGGACATCCATTTTTCCATACCGGAATCCATAGACCCTTCCATGCTTGACCTGTTGAAGGCAGAAATGGAAAGCAACATTAACATTCTGTCTCAAGGCATTCTCGACCTTGAAGAAAATCCGAAAGACAACAGCCAACTTGAAAAGCTGATGCGCTCATCTCACTCCATCAAAGGCGCCGCACGTCTGGTGAACATTGATGCTGTCGTCAAACTGGCCCACGCCATGGAAGACTGTTTTGTTGCGGCACAAAATCGCAATATTTGTATCAGCGGAAATTGTACGGACATTGTTTTTCAGAGCCTGGATTTACTGAAGCAGATTGCATCACTCTCAGCAGATGAAATTGCACCCTGGACCACAGATAACTCTGCACAGATCATTTCGGTTATTCATGAGTTACAAAGAATCCGAGAGGGACACTCTCCTGATATTCCCGATAAGTTAACAACGGATATTGAATCCAGTAAACCTGATTCTGTTTCCACAAGCAAAGTCGACAAACAAACAACTGCTGTTACGACCACAAATACGAGAAACCCGGAGACTGACGGCACCGTGCGTGTAAGTGCTCGACGCATCAATCGACTCATGGGGCTCGCCGGGGAATTATCCGTTACCTCCGGATGGATAAGGCATCACGCAGATGACATGCTCAATCTCAAAAGAAAACACAATGATCTGCTTGATACAATTGATCGACTTCGCTCTGTTCTGGAACAACATAAATTAACCGAACTTGAACATAGCCTAATCGATAAGCTGCAACACAAGGCAGAACAATATCGGGACACCCTATCGACGCAATTACTTAATCTGGATGAATTCGATCGCCGTTCCAATGCGCTAACCAGCAATCTTAATCACGAGATCATCTCCAGTCGTATGCGACCTTTCAGTGATGGCACCCAAGGTTACAAACGCATGGTGCGTGATATTTCACGCTCCCTGAATAAAAAAATACGCCTGGAAATTTTAGGAGAGGCAACACAGGTTGATCGTGAAATCCTTGAAAAAATCGACGCACCTATCAACCACATGATACGCAATGCCATTGACCACGGCATTGAATCACCGGAAGAACGCATCAAGGCAGGTAAAAATGAAACCGGCCTTATCAAACTGGAAGCATCACATAATGCCGGGCAACTGTTAATTACCGTTACCGATGATGGACGTGGCGTTGATATAGAAACCATAAGACAAAAAGTCCTGGATAAAAAACTGGTCAACAAAACCATGGCAGAAAAACTTTCCAAATCCGAATTACTGGATTTCCTGTTCCTGCCATCTTTTTCAACACGTGATCAGGTTACTGAAATTTCTGGTCGCGGCGTGGGCCTTGACGTGGTTCACGAGACTTTACAAGAACTACGCGGCAAATTGCATTCGGCTACCGAGCTGGGTAACGGCATGCAAATCAGTATGATTTTACCTTTAACACTTTCCGTAATACGTAGCCTGATGGTGAAAGTGAACAATGAGCTGTATGCCTTTCCCCTGGCCAGCATCAACAACCTGATAAAAATAAACAAGTCTGATGTTTCTATTCTGGAAGACAAGCAATACATAAGCTTGAATGACCAACACATTGGCTTAATACACTGCGCACAAATCCTGGGTATGCAAAACACCAGTTCCGGCGAAGAGCTATCAGTCGTGATTATTGGTGACTGGCAAAATTTATATGGTGTTGTTGTTGATAGCATGTTGGGTGAACGCGCCCTGGCCCTGCGCCCGCTGAATTCCCGCCTTGGCAAGATCAAGGACATCAACGCAGCCGCATTGACCGATGATGGCGAACCGGTTCTGGTACTCGACACCGATGACTTGATTGCGAGTATTAAAGATATTATTTCCGGCAAGGATATTATTAAAGTTACACAATCATCCCAGGTCCTGGATGGTGAAATCAAACGTGTGCTGGTTGTGGATGATTCACTCACGGTACGTGAAGTTGAGAAAAAATTAATTGAATCCCGGGGCTATCTCGTCAATGTTGCTGTTGATGGCGTCGATGCCTGGAACACAGTACGCAGTGGCCAATATGATCTGGTCATTACTGATGTCGATATGCCACGCATGAATGGAATTGAGCTGGTAAGCCTGATCAAGTCTGATGCTGCATTACGTACCATGCCGGTCATGATGGTGTCCTATAAGGATCGTCCTGAAGACAAGCAAAAAGGTCTCGAGGCCGGTGCCGATTATTATCTAACCAAGGGCAGCTTTCATGATGAGACCTTGATCGATGCAGTCAGGGACCTGATCGGAGATGCCAAATAAATGCGCGTAGCCATTGTTCATGATAATCCCGACACCATTCGTTTATTCAGTGATCTTATACAAGATCTTGGTCATGAGCTGAGCTGGTCAGAACATTATGGTGCGAAAGCCATTGCCCATTGCCAGGACATTCTTCCCGATCTGATTCTGATCAAGCTTGACCTGCCGGATATGCATGGCGTGGAAGTTACGCGCAATATCATGGAGCAAACTCCCACCACCGTTATTGTTATTTCAAAATCTGTCAAAAATCATCCGGCAAAAGTATTTGAAGCCATGTCTGTTGGCGCCCTGGATGCGTTTACCGAACCGGCTGATGATAATCAGGAATCTATACAGGAACTCAAAAGCAAAATACAAAACATTCATAAACTGCATAAAAGCATCAGCCGCAAACAACCAATTGAAAAATGCCAGATTAAAAAAGACATTCCACTCATTGCCATTGGCGCGTCAACAGGTGGACCCGCTGCATTAATAAAAGTACTGACACGCTTACCTGAAAAGCCGGATGCAGTTATCGTGATTATTCAACACATGGACAATCAGTTCAGTCAGGGACTGGTGAAATGGCTGGATGAACAAACAAAAATTAAAATTGAAATGGCCAGCCCCAAACAAATCCCGAAACCGGGCATAGCCTACCTTGCCGGCACCAATGATCACCTGATTTTAACCAAGGATGGTCGTTTTGATTACACAGCCGATCCAAAGGAATACCCATATCGACCTTCCATAGATGTGTTTTTTGAAAGTGCGGTAACACATTGGCCTAATAAAATTATCGGTGTACTACTTACCGGTATGGGAAGAGATGGCGCCAATGGTCTATTATCTTTACATAATCGCGGTATGTATACGATTGCACAGGATGAAGCGAGTTGTGCTGTGTATGGCATGCCCAAAGCTGCAGCCAGGTTAAATGCAGCTCAAGAAATATTGCATATTGACGATATTGGTCAGGCAATTACAAAAGCCTTAAGCAAAGGACAAATGGAGTGAGCAGTACTAAGTTAGAAACAGCTGATACAACAATTGATGTTTTGCTTGTTGATGACCAGGCTATTATCGCTGAAGGCATCAGTCGCATGCTGGATAGCGAAAAAGATATTATTTTGCATTATTGCGAAGATCCATCTAACGCCATCAACATGGCAATTGAGATAAACGCAAATGTAATTTTACAAGATCTGGTTTTACCGGATGTTGACGGCATGACATTAGTCAGATTTTATAAGGCCAATAACACCACTAAAGACATTCCGGTTATTGTGCTGTCTTCCAAGGAAGATCCACTGGTAAAGAGCGACGCATTTAGTTGTGGCGCCAGTGATTACCTGGTTAAACTCCCTGACAAAATTGAATTGATTGCACGCATTCGCGCCCATGCAAAAAATCATATTATGCAGGTTGAACGTGATGCCGCATTCTTTGCGTTGCGACAGATGCAAAAACAACTGGAAGAAAGTAATCGCCAGTTACAGCAATTATCCATTATGGATGGCCTCACCGGCATTGCAAACCGCCGTCATTTCGATGCCACCTTAGAAAAGGAATTTGCCAAATCTACAAAAATGAATACGCCGCTCTCACTCATCCTGATTGATATCGATTCCTTTAAAAAGTACAACGATACCTATGGTCATCAAGCTGGTGACGACTGCCTGATCAGGGTTGCGAAAACCATCAGTGCAAAATGTAATCATAATGATGACCTGGCTGCACGTTATGGTGGTGAAGAGTTTGTAGTATTACTCCCCAATACCACCAACATTACAGCACTGCAGGTTGCGGAACGCATACGAAAATCGATTGAGCAATTGTGTATAGAACACAAGGCTTCCGATGCATCGCCCTGTGTCACCCTGAGTATGGGATTGGCAACACAGGAAAATGGCACATTACAAAACGAGCAGGAATTAATCGAACTGGCCGACAAGGCACTTTACAAGGCCAAGGAAAATGGGCGTAACCAGATAGTTACATCGTCAGAGTTATAGGGA
>JBFHPZ010000128.1:0-6544 GCA_041592495.1 Gammaproteobacteria bacterium
AAATAACGAGACTAATGTCAGGAGAACAGCATGAATATAAAACTGGTTACTGTATTAATACTGGCGGGTCTTGTCGTTCTATTTATTATTCAAAATGTCGCCGTGGTCGAAATTCAGTTTTTATTCTGGTCGATACACATGGCTCGCTCACTGCTACTGTTCCTGGTATTGGCCATCGGCATGATTATCGGCTGGTTCTTACACAGCCATTTTAAATATCGAAAATAACATCATGGCCTTTGATCCCGGCCTGACCCAATGTATCTGCGAATACTTCACCGATCGCAATGACATTAATGAAAGGAAATGTTTGACTGCATTGCGTTTATGCTCTCTGGCAATATGTGTTGTGGTGTAATCAGTCACACTTTGATGGCCAGAGTCGGGACCAGCACAATACGCTTCTACGCTAAAACGAAGCACCCAGGCTGAAATAAGCTCTCTCATCGCCAAGCGATTTATCCTGGCCCTTGGCATAACCCAGGCGCATTTTTAAATTAACACGATAAAATAAATTTAGATCTGCATGCAATTCGACACCTGTACCTGTGTAATACTGATCCGGTGAATGACCCACATCCCATGCCGCACCACTGTCAATAAACACACTGCCTGCCAGCTGCATAACGCCTATCGGTGGCGCCATGATGCCACGTTCAATCAGTCCCAAAGGAAAACGCCATTCCATACTCCCCAGTTGCATGCGCCTACCCTGTAACTGACTTAAACCTTCGGGATAACCCCGTAATGCATAATCTCGTTGTCCGAACAAGGGATCACTCACCGGCTGCACAAAACTCATCAAGTCGACATCATTATCTTCACCACCGAGCCTGAAATCATCCGGATTATCTGTGCCATACGCTTCCGTTAAACGTATCGCAAAAACATGTTGCCCCCCAAGCGGAATAAATTCACGCCAGTCCAGTGTAAAAACTTCACCGGTATAATCGCTTTGCCAAACATCGCTGCTTTCAGCCACCAGCCTGATGCGACGACCATCATTAAGACTAATTGAACGAATAAAATATTTTGCATTACCGTAGGTCATGGCAACACCGAATAAATTATCTTCGGTATCCGGTAAAGGAATAATGCCCGGGGCTCTACGACCATCGGTATTTTTACTGGCAAAGGCGCCTATATAAAAATTCCATGCAGAATCTATATTGACATAGGGAAATGCAAAGGATAGAAAGGCATCACTTTCTTTTCGAGCAACCGCAAAATTACCGTTATTATCCAGAATGATACTGCTGCTTCTTTCAACGCCGAAATAAAAACGATTGCTATATATGTAGTCAAACCGGCCTACTGGCCATTCATTTTTAGTATCGTAAGCCGCAGTTAGCACATAGTTATGTACACCCAATGCATCATTGGCAGACGTACTAAAACCCATTTCGGACTGATCTTCACTCATCGTAATAATTGGCGTCCACCAGCGTGGCTTTAATCCAAACCATGGCGAGTAATCTTTTATTTCATATGTTGATATGTCTGAATTCTTTGAAGCTTTGGCTCGTGGTTTTTTTACGGTGTTTGACGATGCTATTCCAACAGTTGCAGGCGTGTCGAGTTTGAAAATATCATAGCCATTGACGCCATATCCTGCGTAATATAATGCACCTTGCTTCTTCAGTTGATATGGTTTGAATGCCCCGGATTCCACTCGTGTTAATTGATGTCGTGTTTTATCCCTGAAATCATAACGATAAATATTGTAATGACCATTTTGCTCTGAACTGAAAACGATGGATTTCCCGTCAGCAAGATATTGGGGATCAACATCCACATTCCAGTCATTGGTTATCATTTGCCAACGTTTGCTGGCAAGATCAAATCGTTCAATATTCCAGCCGCTCATTTCGCGAAACACTGACGCAATTACATGTTTGCCATCGGGCGACCAGTCCGGTGCGCCGATAATGACATCCTGACCACCTTGCCACAAGGTCGATATTTTTTCTCCGTTACGTCGCAACAACTGCAATTCATGTATTCCCTTGTCCACATGTACCGCAACTATTTGTTGGCCATCGGGCGACCAGCCTGCAGATCGATAACGTCCACAATGAGTTAGTCTTTCAGTTTTTTGACTTCCGGGCTTTAACAGGTAAATATCGTAATAGTAATTATACTGCTCACATATTTCAGGCTGGGTAATAACAATACCCTGTGAAGGATGTACATCAAATCTTGCGCCACTATGTAAACTTGCCAACTCGTGATGTTCGCCTGCCGGATCGATCATCATCATTGCAGGACGACTAAATGCGCCATCCCTGATATAAAAAACAAATCCATTTTCCAGGTTCTTGACCTGTCGTGTGAAATAACCGTCTGTTGTTTAGGCGGCTCCTTCAACAATCCCCTGCTTTCTAACCTGAGAAAGCTGAGGCTGAAATTTTTTATTTAACCAGTCTACATATTCCTGCCAAAGCTCGCTCACATCTTTACCTAGCACCTGGGATGCATTGGTATTAATCATGAATGGGATCAGGTTATTACTATAATTCGCCACCAGCCGTTCGATATAGGGCTTACCATACTGCTGTTCCAGAAATTCAAAAAAATACACGCCATACAAATAAGGTGTTGTTCCCATGGGCCAGCTACGTATTGGCAAATTCACCTGGCTCACCGGTTTTATTCCCGTTACAACATCAGTGCGTATCATCATGTCAAATAATGCACTTTGTCCCCGGCCTATGCCTTGTTCAGTATCTGTTTCGTACCAGGTTGCAATGCCTTCGGTGAACCAGGCAGGCTGATACATATTCGGGAATAGAAACAGATGTCGTCCAAATACCGATCTGAAACCATTGGCAATACCATCGGCTTTATCCAGATGTAATACATGCACATATTCATGGGTAATCAGTGTTTCAAGCCAGTTGCTTACATCTTCAAGGGTATTGGTTTCATCCGGTGGCGTTATAAATAAAACACTGCGATTAAACGGGAAAGGTAATGCATAGCCATTGGGGATATCGGTTTCATCACTGATCACCAGGGCGGTTTTTTCTTCGGGATCCCAATTAAATTCAGGTGAGAGTTTCTGGTGGGTTCGTTCGGCTATTGCGGCTGCCTGGATGGCAACTACTAAATTTTCTTGTGCAAAATGTATCAGGAAATGTTCAGTCTCCAGCGTCTTCCAGTCCAGACGCGGATCAATGGCGAACGTCTTGAAACTAAGAAAGAAAAGTACCAGAAGTCCTGCGCATTTTTTCATGAACGACCATTTTTGCAAGATCTCTCAACAGAGATAATTAGAGGTGCCTTTATTATTCTTTAATACCCAGCCAGATGAGCAAACCACCAACAGCAAATGCAGCCCAGCTAATGACATGTATGCCCAAATAACGAATGGCATCAGCATGTTCCTGTCCCATAACCAAAATGCCACTAATCAAAATGGCTGACCCGGCTATGACATATTTATTGCGTTGATGATGATGGGAAATATCCTGGCGAAGCTTTTTAATTTCAATCACCTGTTGTTCGTGATTCTCGCCTTCAGCAATTTTTCGAATTGCATCATGAATCAACTCCGGCATTTCGGGGAGGCGTTCCGCAATATAAGGCAGATTCTTTTTGATACCACGCAACAGTGCACGTGTTCCTATCTGTTCACTCATCCAGTTTTCGAGAAAGGGCTTGGCCGTTTTCCATAGATCCAGTTCCGGGTAGAGCTGACGGCCAAGGCCTTCTATGTTAAGCAATGTTTTCTGTAACAAAACCAGCTGCGGTTGCACTTCCATGTTAAAGCGTCGCGCGGTTTGGAACAGGCGCAACAATAAATGGCCGAACGAAATGTCTTTTAAAGGTTTTTCAAATATCGGTTCGCATACACTGCGGATAGCGGATTCAAACTCATCTACCCGGGTTGTTGCTGGCACCCAGCCGGAATCCACATGTAATTGGGCAACTTTCTTATAGTCACGTTTGAAAAATGCCAGAAAATTTTCCGCCAGATAGCGTTGATCAACCGGACTCAGGCTACCGACTATACCGAAATCAACAGCAATATATTTCGCATTAACCGGATCGGTGGTATCAACAAAGATATTACCGGGATGCATATCGGCATGGAAAAAATTATGCTTGAACACCTGGGTAAAAAATATTTCCACACCCCGTTCAGCCAGTCTTTTCATATCGACATTTTTGGCTCTCAGCTCCGCCATGTCTCCGATGGGAATACCGTGAATACGCTCCATTACCATCACATTACGTTTGGTATCATCCCAGTACACTTCCGGAATATACAGTGCTGAGGATCCTTCAAAATTGCGTTTTATCTGGCTGGCATTTGCGGCTTCACGTTGCAGGTCCAGTTCATCGATGGTGGTTTTTTCATATTCACTAACGATTTCTATCGGGCGTAACCGACGCGCTTCCGATGAATAACGCTCTGCCAACTGGGCAATAATGTATAGCAATGCCATATCGCGACGGATGACGGGCAAAATATCCGGTCGCAAGACTTTAACGACGACATCGGTACCATCTTTTAATTTGGCTGTATGAACCTGTGCTATTGAGGCAGATGCAAGAGGTGTTTCATTAAAATCATCGAAGATTTCATGTATGGGTTTTTTAAATGCTTTTTCGATAATTTGTCTGGCACGACTACCGGGAAAGGGTGGCACGCTATCCTGTAAATAACTTAATTCTTCAGCAATTTCATCCGGCAATAAATCTTTACGGGTGGAGAGCATTTGTCCGAATTTAATAAAGATCGGACCAAGATCTTCCAGAGCCCTGCGAATTCGTATTCCCCGAGGCGCACGTTCGCGAATAAACCAGTTCCATGGCATGAGGTAAATCAGAAAACGAAACGGCCTAAATAAATGAATGGCAAAGATGATGTCATCGAGACCATGTTTGACCAGCACATAGTTGATACGTAATAACCTGAGTATTTGTGAAGGTCGAATCATGATTTTTATTGTGTGTAATGTTTTATGCGTGCTTCGAGACGTTCGACTGCATCACGTAATTCATCGACCTCTTTTACAAAACGGTCGATTTCCGGTCGGGTTGCCACCATACGGGCTTCTTCCTGTAAATATTCACCCAGATCCATTTGTATTGATGATGTGCTCCGTTTAAACCATTTGGCAAAATCCCGTGCCGCATTACCGATCTGGTGTGCTGTTAAGTCACCCACCAGTTTCGATAACTGTTCTTCCCAGTCGATATCCAGTTGCGACAATATTTTTTTAAACTGGTGGCCAAGCCGGGTATCACCGGAAATGATCACTTCTCCGGTAAACAGGGCTTTGGTGGCATCATCCGTCATACCGAGTTTTGCCAGTGCCACTGGTGTACCACTTAGAGTGGTATCGGCATCACCATCAAATTCGGACATCACCATAAAGCCATCCATACCGGGAAACAGGTACAGGGTTTCATTCAGGCCCAGTATTTCAATGGCAATAACCCGGCCTTCGAAATCAGCAAAGCGCTGCATGATTTCGGGGTCTAATGCCAGATAATTATTTAAAGCTGTTTCGAGTGATGCGGTGAAAAATTGCGGCAAGCTCATAACAGGTGTCAGATTTTGAAGCCCTTGTGTAAGGCTACTATACCACCCGTGAGATTATGATAGGAAACCTTGTCGAATCCTGCCTCCTGCATCATGCCCTTGAGGGTTTCCTGGTCGGGATGCATGCGGATGGATTCTGCCAGATAACGATAGCTTTCAGCATCGTTGGCGATTAGCTTGCCCATCAGGGGCAACAGTTTGAAAGAGTAGACGTCGTAAATGGGTGACAGCCCAGGTGCGACCGGTTTGGAAAATTCCAGCACCAGTAAACGACCACCGGGTTTGATCACGCGAAAAATAGAACGCAGTGCTGAATCCTTATCGGTGACATTACGCAGGCCAAAGGCCATGGTGACACAATCAAAGTAATCGTCGGCAAAGGGAAGGCATTCCGCATTAGCCTGTACATAGCGTACATTGCCTGCCACACCTTCATCCAGCAAACGTTCACGACCGTTGCTGAGCATGGATTCATTAATATCAGACAACACCACTTCACCCGCCGGGCCGACCATGCGTGACATGCGCAGCGCAAGATCACCGGTACCGCCGGCCAGATCCAGTGCTCGCATACCGGCTTTTAATCCGGTTTGTGCCAGGGTGAACCGTTTCCACAGGCGATGTATGCCCATGGACATGACATCGTTCATTAAATCGTATTTATCGGCTACGGAATGAAATACCCCGGCGACTCGTTTAACTTTTTCGCCGACGGGTACCTGTTCAAAGCCAAAGTGTGTCTTGTCGTCACTCATATCTTATCTACTAGTTAGCGGCGGGTTCCTTGCGCGTGTGGCCTGCTTCTTTCAGGCGGCGCAGATAATCCTGCCATTTCTCATCGTAATGCATGCCCAGATCATACAGATATTGCCAGGAAAACAAACCACTATCGTGACGGTCATCAAACACCAGTTTGATAGCATAGTGTCCAACGGGCTCAATGGCGGTGATATTCACGTTTTCCTTGCCTACCTGCAATACTTCATCACC
>JBFHPZ010000129.1:0-6524 GCA_041592495.1 Gammaproteobacteria bacterium
AATAAGTTTGTATTAGTCCTGACCGATTGTCACATGCCGGAGATGGATGGTTTTCAATTGACTCGTGAATTACGACGCCTGGAGAAAAGCACAGGATGTCGAGTGCCAATTATTGCTGTAACGGCTGACGTGTTGGTGGATAAAGATAAACTAAATCCAGAGGCAGGATTTGACGAATATATTACAAAGCCAGTGAGTCTGGAAAAATTATCAGGAGTTTTAAATCGGTGGTTAATGGATGGCAGGGGTATTTCTAATGATGAATCTGGTAATGAGAAGGCAATATGAATAAAGAGTCAAATAATGCGATTGATATCGCCGTTATAAAGGGTTTGGTTGGAGATGATCCTGGCATGATCCAGTATTTTTTTAACAAGTTCATTGAGACCGTACCGGGAAATATACAGGAAATAGAGAATTCACTTAATAATAAAGATTATCCAGGCATTAAATCCAGTGCACATAAATTAAAGTCTTCTGCCAAGGCTGTAGGCGCTGCTTCGATGGTCAGCATTTGTCAGTCAATGGAGGATGAGTCATTGGCTGGTAATGTTGAAGCTTTAAATGAATATTTTGAAAGGCTTGTTCAGGCGTACGAACACTGTAAAGATTTTATGGAGAGTTACTGAAATCAACAGGTTTCTGAAAAGGTAAATTAGGATGCAGATAGACTGTAATGTGCTTTATGTGAGCGATAATGGAGCAGGGTCGGTTGACTTTATAAAAGTTATCAAGACTGAAACTGTTCACGTTTGTACGGCGGAATCTATTGAGGAGGCGCAGAAGATATTTGACGAAAAACGGCCAAAGGTAATTTTATTTTATTACTCCACGGTCGAAATTTCGGAAGAAATATATTTCAGCATTTATCGCAATTCAAAGTATATCCATAATACGCCGCATCGTGCAGTTGTCATCTGTGATCATGTAGATATTGAAAAAGCCAATCACAAGTGTATACGAGGTATATTCTTCGACTATGTTGTCATGTCCCCGCGTTTTGACTGGATTCGTGTGAATTTGTCCATCCGTAATGCACTTGCATCCATTGGCCAGAGTGCCGGCGCTGATAAAAGCCGGGATTTTGTTCGCATTGGTGAGGAGATTCAACGTCACAAGGAAGAAATGGATGAAGTTATCGAGAAATCCAGTGCAATGATTTCCTCTAACGAAAATTCATTCAAAGATTTATCCAGAAACCTGACCAGCAATATAAAACAGTTTTCTAACGATCTGGTCAATAAAAATCAAGCTACAAACTCGAAGATGACAAGTGCGGACATTAATAAAGAAGCGGATAAATTTTCGCTGGATGTGCTGGAAAAGGACTTGCAGAATTCAAAGGAAAAAATCAATTCTGTTATGAAAGGTTACGCCGATCGCCTGGCAGCCACCCAGAAGAAGCATGAAAAGTCGTTATCAGCGTTGAATGATTTATCAAAGTCTGTTTCCAAGAGAGTGCTGATTGTTGAAGATAATGAAGTTTATGGTGACATGGTAAAAACAGTTCTCAATAAAGAGGGTGGTTTTGAAGTCACCTTAACATCAACAGTCCACCAGGGTACGGCTTTTATGCTGAGCAATATGCCGGATGTTGTGCTCCTGGATTATGAGCTGCCAGACGCTACTGCTGGTGAGTTTCTTGAAAAGGCCAGGGCTGTTCCTTCGTTAAAACATACGCCGGTTATTATTCTTACCTCACATAACAACACGGATGTCTTTACAACAACCATGATGCTGGGCGCACAGGATTTTCTGGTAAAACCCGCGAATAAGCACTTAATTCTGGACAAAATTAATAAATGCCTTGATCAGGCCAGAAAGCTGGAAACCAGGTAAATTGAGACCCGACAGGATAATCACTCATTTATTAATCTGCCGGCAATTTCACATTTTATACAAGTCTTCACTAGTTTCAGTAAATATCTGATTAAAAAGCATAAAATGTTGGCTTATACTCTACTAATCTTATCCCTGTGAATGGGCAGTACCAGTATTTAAACCCCCAGGGCCAGCTATTTTCACTGCTATCATCTATTTTTAGAAACTTATATTTGAGATATCTGGCAGGTCAGGCGTTAGGAACAGGTGTAGTCATGCTAAGAATTGCAAAGGTGTTGTTATCCGGCTTGTTGCTGTTATCAGCAACCTCCCTCTACGCGGAGGATATTAGTCGTGAGCAAATTAAAGGCCTGGACGAACAGGTACAGGACATCAAAAAGGATGTGATTGACCTTACAGCCGATCTGTCACGGCTGGAAGAAAAGCTGCTGTTTCCTTCTAATACCCATGTTTCCATTTTCGTATCCCTGGCTGAAGGTGATGATTTCCGTCTGGATGCAGTACAGATCAAGCTGGATAACAAGGTGGTAAGTCATCATCTTTATACCTTTCGCGAGCTGGAAGCTTTGCAAAAGGGTGGTGTGCAGCGCATTTACACCGGCAATGTTAAAACCGGTGACCATGATCTGGTGGTGAGTTTTCTCGGCAAAGCGCCGGCAGGTGGCGAATATCAACGCAGTGCCAGTTATAAACTAAATAAAAATGTCGGCCCAAAGTTCGTCGAAGTGAAGCTAGCGGGACCCAATGCTGGTAGCCAGGATATCAGCTTTAAGGATTGGTAATCATCATGAGACTGCGGTATTACGCCAGTCTGTTCGGGTTACTGTTGTGTTCGGCAGTGCTGGGGGCTGATGAAGAAAAACATCCCGAATTGCGGGATCTTTTCTTTGGTGAGGCCTTGTTCCATGCCTATCAGGATGAGTACTTTACCGCCATCACCCGCCTGGATACTGAATTAGGCCAGTACTATGCACTGGACGAACCACAGCTGGACCCTTTCCACTTTCATATAAAGCAGGCCGAGTTTTCCGTCGGCGATCTTGAATTATCCTACCGCATGCATCAACGGGCAGGACGTGCCATCCAGGCAGTGCTGGAAGGCGATGTTCGTCCCTCGGTTCGCAACGAAGCCGCCTATCGGCTGGCAAAAATTTACATGCAAAAGAACGAGCCGGTGAATGCCCTGCATATTATTGAAAGCATGACTGGTGAAATTCCCGAGCGGATACAGGTTGAAGAAGCCTATTTGCGTTCACAGGTGTATATCGCCGTTGGCAAATTTGCCGAAGCTGTGGTTATTCTTCGGGACCTGCAGGATGAAGATAGCCTGGAAGGTTTTGCCGCCTACAACCTGGGCATAGCCCTGATCCAGAATGGGCAGGAAAAAGAAGGCATTATGCAGCTGGAGAAGGTGGGTACCCTGGCATCGAATGACCCGGCGGTGCTGGCGATTCGTGACAAGGCCAACCTAACCCTTGGCTATCGCATGCTGGAAAATGGCGCGCCACAGTTTGCAGCCAATTATCTGGAGCGGGTTCGCCTTGATGGTCCATTTTCCAATCGAGCCTTGTTGGGCGCCGGTTGGGTGAAAGTATCTCTCGGCCAATTCGACAAGGCGCTGGTGCCCTGGAGCCTGTTGCACAAACGCAGTGAGATAGATACCTCGGTGCAGGAAGTGATGCTGGCCGTGCCCTATGCCTATGGCAAGCTGGATGTGTATGGTAAAGCAGCCTTGATGTATGGCCATGCCATGGATGTGTTTGGTCGCGAAGTCGATAGCCTGGATGCATCCATTCGCAGCATACGTGAAGGCAAATTCCTGCAGGCAGTATTACGGGAAGAAAGTAAACAGGATCCGAACTGGCTTATTAATTTACGTGATTTACCGGAAACGCCGGAAACTCGTTATCTTATGGAATTAATGGCATCACATGATTTTCAGGAGTTGTTGAAGAATTATTTCGATCTGGCGGAATTACGTGCGGGCCTGGCTGACTGGTTACAAAGCCTGGATGTGTATGAAGAAATCATCGACATTCGCCGTGGCTATTACACACCGCTATTGCCTGTGGTGGAAAAAGAATTCAAAACCCTGGATACCCGCATCAAGTTACGACTGGAGCAGCGAGATCGTCTGGAACAACGGCTCAAAGGCATGTTGATCTCACGGCGGCCGGAATATCTGGCAACTGCCGACGAACGTGCAGCGGTGGATACCCTGGCAAAAATTCGCACTTATCTGGATGCGCATCCAAAATTCAAAACGGCCGAGAATATGGAACGTATCAAACGTCTGCAAGGTGTTTTGCACTGGCGGGTGAATACCGAATATGACGAGCGCCTGACCGAAGCTTATGAAAATCTGCGTTTGCTGGATGAACACATCGACAAACTCAACCGTATTTATCATTCCTTTATTCGTACCCGCCAGGCAGCAACCCAAAGCTATGAGGGTTACACCATTCCGATTCAGATGTTGCGCACACGATTGCAACAGGCGCAGCAAAAACTTAATGCGGTG
Source organism: Gammaproteobacteria bacterium (assembly GCA_041592495.1). Classification (GTDB taxonomy): domain Bacteria; phylum Pseudomonadota; class Gammaproteobacteria; order SZUA-229; family SZUA-229; genus JBFHPZ01. The sequence goes on from JBFHPZ010000129.1 coordinate 4,364, forward strand.
ATGGCGAGACAGGGACGTATGCTGGAAACCCTGTCGATTAATGAACTGGATCGTCGCCGCAAACGTTTAGAGGAATATCAGGTTAAGGCACGATTTGCGCTGGCGGAAAGTTATGACCGCGCCACCAAGAAACAACAACAGGAGCGTGAGACACAATGAAAGTGATCTTGCGAAAGCACCTGTTTGCAATTCCTGCCGCGGCAACAACAGCCCTGGTGTTGCTTAACGGTTGTGGCACGGTCACCGAACGTGAAACGATCGCCAGCCTGCGTAATGTCACCATTGAAATCAAGGAAGAACAAATCGAAGGCTCGCTGGAAAAAGCCATGGAAAGTTATCGCAAGTTCCTCGAAGAAACGCCGGAATCTGCGATGACGCCTGAAGCCATACGCCGCCTTGCAGACCTTAAAATAGAAAAAGAATATGGCACCGTAGTAGATTCACCATCGGCATCGGTTAAAGAACTGGCTACAGAGGATGAAAAACCGCTTGCATCTGCAGCACCGGATGTATCAACGCCTTTACCTGCTAAAGACCTGGCCAGGGGTAAGGCTGCAATCGCATTACCGGGTGAGGATGAAAAACAACAAAAAGTTCAGAGCAAGTCAGATGCTATCGCCGACCTCGGTGAGTCACAAAAAGAATTTGAGAAGCGTGCCACTGGAAAAGTGGATATCAGTGGCGCCACCAAAAAAGAAGATCTGGTACTGCCAGCTGAAGCCGGAGCGGATTTACAAACTGCCGGCGCCATGGAGGCTATCGAACTTTACAAAAACCTGCTCGTAAAATATCCCCATTATGATCGCAATGATCAGGTGTTATATCAACTGTCACGTGCCTATGAAGAAACCGGACAGGTGGAAAAAGCCATGGAGATACTTAACCGGCTGGTGAAAGAGTATCCCCGTTCCAGGCATATCGATGAAGCGCAGTTCCGTCGGGCAGAGTACTTTTTCACACGTAAAAAATATCTGGATGCGGAAGATGCCTACAAGGCCGTTGTAGACAGCGGCATAGGTTCTGCTTTCTACGAATTTGCCGTGTATAAACGTGGCTGGGCTTATTTCAAACAGGATATGTATGAAGAAGCCCTGAATGATTTCATTGCGCTGCTGGATTACAAGATTTCCATCGGTGTTGATCTTGAGCATATTGAAAGTGATATTGAACGGAAACGTATCGATGACACTTATCGCGTAATCAGTTTAAGCTTCTCCTATCTGGGTGGCCCTGAATCCGTTGTCAGTTATTTTGATAAATACGGCGCGCGTGAATATGAAGCCAGTATTTACAGTCATCTCGGTGAATACTATCTGAGCAAACGGCGTTATGCTGATGCGGCACTGTCCTATAATGCCTTCGTTGAGCGTAATCCACTGCACAAGGTGGCGCCACATTTCCATATTCGTGTGATCGAAATTTATTTAACCGGTGGTTTCCCGAAACTGGTTATCGATGCCAAGAAAAATTTTGCAACTACCTATGGGCTGCGTGCAACCTACTGGACCTTCTTTGATATCAATGCCTATCCTGATGTGCTGGTGTTCCTTAAGAGTAACCTGACTGACCTGGCCAATCACTTCCATGCCATGTATCAGGACAGGCGCATGTACAAGCAAAAACAGGAAAATTTTGATGAAGCCAAACACTGGTATCGGGTTTTCCTCGAATCCTTCCCGGAAGATACGCAAGCGCCGGGTATGAACTTCCAGTTAGCCGAGCTGTTACTGGAGAACAAGGATTTTCGTGATGCCGCGCTGGAATATGAACGCACGGCCTATAATTATCTTGCCCATGAAAAAGCATCCGCTGCCGGCTATGCAGCAGTTTTCGCCTATCGCGAACATCTGAAAACGGCGCAACAGTCACAACGTGTGCTCATCAAGCGTGAAATTATTCGTAGTTCATTACGCTTTGCCGATGCCTTCCCGAAACATGACAAGGCCGCCATTGTACTGGTGGCAGCAACTGATGATTTGTACGAACTGAAAGATTACCCTCTGGCGGTTAAAACCGGTCGCAAGATGCTGGAAACCTATCCCCAGGCCGATATCAAGTTACGTCGTTCCGCATGGCTGGTTGTTGCCCATGGCTCCTTTGATTTGACTAACTATCAGGAAGCCGAGCAGGGCTATATTCAGGTACTGCTATTGACGGATAA
>JBFHPZ010000130.1:0-6498 GCA_041592495.1 Gammaproteobacteria bacterium
ATAGGCGATGGTTCTATTATCGCCAGCAAAGCCGTGGTGACTAAAGATATCCCGCCTTACTCTGTGGCAGGTGGCAACCCGGCCAGCTTGATAAAGCAACGTTTCGATCAGGCTACCATTGATACTTTATTGAAAATTGCATGGTGGAACTGGCCAATAGAGAAGGTAACCGAACATCTGGAAGCAATTGTGGGATTTGATTTATCAGTATTGCTGCAAGCACAAAATGAAAATTGACTTTGTCCTGGCTTAGTTAAGATCTACTCCGGGCCGGTAGTGATGAGGCAGGTTAATACACTATCTGCATTTGTCATGCGCGTTATTCCAGCAACAACTTATCATCAATCGGGTAAAACTGACTGGCAACATTGATCAGTGATGTTGCAGTTAAAGCAGGCACACCATAAACTTCGGCTTGCACATGGTAGTCGCGCCTGACTTTTTCCAGTAACAGATCGAAGTCGCCATCCCCGGATAGCAGGATGATAGTATCGACATCTTTTGCATAATCCAGAACATCAATAGTAATACCCACATCCCAGTCGCCTTTAGCAGAACCATCGCTACGCTGGATGAACGGCTTGAGTTTAATCTCAAAACCTATGTCTTTCAGCCTGCTCTGAAATCCCATTTGCTTCTTGTCGCCACGATCGATGGCATAGGCGAAAGCTTTTACAATTTCTCCACGGGTGCTGATTTCCGACCATAGAGCCGAATAATTAAACTGACGGCCATAGGCCTGACGGGTGGTGTAGTAGATGTTCTGAACATCGGCGAAAAGGGCAATTTTTTTCAACATTTATTCCTTAATAATTTCGATGGCTACGCTGCTTATTTGGTTTTCATCCGTTGTTCCAGTCCTTCACAGGGATCCGGCCGGTCATACCGGGGCGTGAACCAGATAAAATCAAACGGAAATTCATCTGCATCCCAACGATCTTTGTAATCATCAACAGTGTTTTGATTTTCTTCAACTTCGATCATTGCAATCGAAATAATTCGAGCAGTGTTATCTTTTAAATGGAGATACAGGGGTACACCACGATCTTTGCGAGCATGTCCACTACCGGTAATCAAAAGCCGAATATCACCAGGCCCATTGAGAAGACTCAAACTCATACGGGCATCACGAACCTGTTGTGTCAGCAACATGGGTTTTAACATTTCACCCGGCATCACATTGCAGTGACCTTTAATAATTTCCTCTTCCATGGATTTTGTTTGTTCATCGGTCAGGCTGACCTCATGCAAGATACGCTTAACGTCATCCGGTATGTGCATGTCACCCTCAGAAAATATTGCACGAATGCGTTTACGATCAAGGTTGGCGGGAAATATCTGGAAGCCTGCGTTTATCGCCTGTTCGAACAAAGGTCGATACATTTTACCGTAATTCCAGCCAGCCTGCGTGCTACTGAGAATTTTCACAAGCTCATCGACGGATGAAAAACCGTCCTTGTCAATTTTTGCTGCCTGTTGATCATCTATCATTTCAAAATGCAGGCTGAGTTTTTTTTGAGCACGATACAAATCCGCAATAATTTCAGCCTGATGTTGATGATGTGTAATGTTGTCGTGTGTTTCACCGAGCAACAGATATTTACTCTCACCCAGACGCGAATACATATCGTCCTTGCTTATGAATTGCTTAGTATGAGTATCCCATATCTGATCAACCAGGGAATGACCCTGCAAAATCAGCGAGCCTGTTTTTTCCGGTTCTTTACTGCTCAAACAGGCGGATAAAAGGAAAATACTGGATGAAATAGTGGCTAATAAAAATAAATGATTAATCAGCCTGGCGCTCAAAAACTTTATGAATGTCATCTCGGCTACCGGAAGTCTAAAAATGGAACTTATATGTGTGAAATGGAATCAGGAAGGATGCAAGAGTTCGTGCACCAGCTTGATCAGGTCCTCTTCCTTGTATCGTCCTTTGGTGAGCACTTTATCAACGCCCGCCATGGTGGTGGTTAATTCATGACCAGACAGCACAATGACGGCCGGCCTGGGAATCAGGGGGACTATATTCTGAATAATTTCCTGGCCTGAACCATCCGGTAAGGTAAAATCGAGAATGATCAGATCAAAACTATTATTTTGCAGCTGATCAAGAGCATCTTCAAGCGACCGGGAACTAAAAACCTCAGCTTCATTGCGAAGCAACCCTTTTATATACACCTGGGTTGATACGTCATCCTCAACATGCAAGACTCGTTTCATAGCTCCAGCCATGTTATTTCCTCCGGTTTGCCATGCACGACATACTGTTAACTTAAATGATCATGACTTAAGAGAATAGCACAGCTTGTTACTGCTAAACCGGATATTTGGCATAGCTTGGGGTATCCATCTCAATGACTTCCACGGTCATTATTTTTGCAGGCCAACATTGATTGCGAATTGCCTGCAGAACAGTTTCACTAAGATTTCTCTTTTTCACCTGATCACGTCCCATCTGAATACGTAATTGTGCGTGTATGAAAGGATCATGACCTGTACCAATACGATAATGCATCACCGGAACAGCGCGTACTTTTACATGGCTCTCAACGAACAAACCTGTTGATACGGCTGCCTGATGAACTGCATCCAGCATGGCAGGAATTTTGTCTTCGACGTCCATATCATGAGCATATTCAATGATCAAATGCGGCACAGGCACTCCTTATCTATACACCTGAAATAATAACGATGAATTTCAGGCATAGAAATTAAAGTGAGACTATCGCCTTAAAATAGCGATCCAGCGATACAAATTCAACAAACTTGCCAATGAGCCAGCTACATAGGTTAATGCGGCGGCTTTTAATATTTTGCGGGCATGTGGGTAATAGGTATCTGAAACATAGTTGCCTGCAGTAAGCAACGGCAATGCCCGCCGGAAACTGGCATCCCATTCAACAGGAAGTGTTACCAGGTGCACCAGTGTTCCAAAAGCAATACCTGACAAACCCAATACAAACAACACGCCACCGACACCCGGTGATCTAGTTGCAATTGCTATGATGGGCATAGCCATGATGGCAGCACTGCCCAGTTTTTCCGTGAAGTAGGCGATGTGCGCCAACACATGGCGTAATTTAAATAACGGATAAGAAGTTGCATGTTGCATGGCATGGCCCACTTCGTGAGCTGCAACGGTAATGGCAGTGAGTGACTTGCCATTAAAATTATCAGGTGACAATCGTACAACTCTGGCCTGTGGATCATAATGATCCTGCCCCGGTTTTGTTTGTTCAACCGTTACATTTTCGATCTTTAACTGTTTCAGTAAATGCTCCGCTAGTTCACCACCTGTACCGGGAAACAGATCCCCTGGTGTTTTATATTTTTGCAGCACTTTACCTACCCAGTAGTTAGGCCAGAAAATAAGACCCGCCACCAGGAGAATAATGATAACCAGAACAACAATGTGCATAACAACAGGCCGTAAATTTTAATAATAAGATCGGTTTAAGTGCTTAATTTTGACTTAATCCATTTAATTGGTATCAACATGGATACCTTGTGTTGATAACTTCGGTAGGCCTCACCAAATTCATTAACCAGTTTTTTTTCTTCCAGTCGAACACCGATAATTAAATACAGTGTAAATACAATATTTAATACCAGCCCGGCCAAATCCAAAGGTAGCGCCCAGATCAGCAGCAATAAGGAGGCATACCAGGGATGGCGCATAATACCCAACACCCCGGAGGTATCCAGTTCGCCGCTTCTGGTTAAGCCCTGTTTGGAAATATCTTCTTTTAGCTGGCTTAGACCAAAAAAACGGCGGGCATCATATTTCTGTGTACCCAGTAAAAATAAAATGATACCCAGGATTATCATGATGGCTTGAATGATACGTAAATTACCCTGCCAATCAAACACAATGTCACCCTTGATCAAATACCGATACCAGATGACCACAGCAAACGTAACAAGTGCAAAGCCATTAAAGAATAATCGATAAAAACGATAATGGGAGCCCAGCTTTTGTTTCAGGTATGTAGTCAAGGATGCTGAAATTAACCAGCTGTGCATGGCACACCAGACAATTGCTAACAGGGCAAGCACCATGTAATTTATGTATGTGACCGATGCCATAGTGACTGCCTTAATGGGTTCTATTGGCGCTTAACGGAGCAAACCGGGTTTGATTGTTGAAATTACTCCTTGTTGAGCAACTTCTTTAAATCCGCAAAGGGTTGAAAAGTTGCTTCTTTCTTTTCTCCATTACCCAGCTCAATACCATGATTGGCCAGTTGCTCAGTGTAGCGTTGATGTTCATTATCATGACAATACAAACACAATAACTCCCAGTTACTGCCATCTGCCGGGTTGTAGTCATGATCATGGTTTTTATGATGTACGGTGAGCTCGGATAAATTAGCCCGGTTGAATTCACGACTGCAACGCCCGCATATCCAGGGGTAAAGTTTTAAAGCCTGCTCCCTATAACCGTGTCCACGCGCTTCACTGTCCTTACGGGCCTGGGCAACGACACGATCCAGTTTGGCGCTATCTATAGTTCCTGATTTTTTAGCCATGTTTTACCTACATCATAAAGTTCATCTAATGACAGAAGGCACCAGGCGCCTTCTGCTGTAGTAGAAGAAATCATACCACCTATTAACCAGCTCTATCTATAAGGACTTGATGTGTTGCACCATACGCTTGCGCATAGCGGTGTCAGGCATGGTTCCATAGGCGGCTGCCATATTCTGTTGTAAATGATCAACACGGGATGTTGCGGGAATGGCACAGGTGACTGCAGGATGGGAAATAATAAATTTAAGAAAGAACTGCGACCAGGTTTTACAGTCGATTTCACCTGCCCAGTCTGGTAAGGCATGCTTACCAACATAATCAAACAAACCACCACGCTGAAACGGGCGATTAATGATGACAGCTATACCTTTATCTGCTGCCATCGGTAACAGATATTGTTCAGCTTCCCGATCCAGCATATTGTAAGTGAATTGCACAAAATCGAGCGTCTGTGTTTTCATGATTTTTAGCAGTTCTGGATGACGACGTCCATGGGAAGTGGTCACGCCCACATAGCGAATCTCACCCTTGGCTTTCATGGCATGCAAGGTGGGTAAATGCGTTTCCCAATCAAGCAGATTATGTACCTGCATTAAATCTAGTTTGGGCAAACCCCAAAGCGTTCGAGATTCTTCCATTTGTAACAAACCCGCTCGATTGCCCTGAGTCCAGACTTTTGTCGCTGCGAATAAATCCTGATGTTGACCAATGCGTTTTAAAAAGATCCCAATCACTTGTTGGGCGTTACCGTACATGGGGGATGAATCGAGTACACCACCTCCACCTTGCAGAAACTCTCGTAAAACCTTTTCTCGCTGCTCCATGGCTTTCTTATCCCCGGGATCAATTCCAAACGTGAGCCAGGTTCCCAAACCAACAACAGGTATACGTTCGCCACTGGAATGAATAAGCCGGGTATGCAGATTTGTTGATGCAACGGCCTGCCCATTCGGGTTTAGCGCTGTCGAAGCCATTACAGATAGATATTGCAGAAATCGCCGGCGACTCAGAGTCATTGATATATTCCACCATTCATGAGATATCATGATTAAGGCTATATATTAACTGATTAATCATCTCACTAATAAAAGACAATATCATTATTGCTCTATATTTATATTTGATGGCCGAAAGCTTTGCTATAGACCTGTTTTATGCATCTTTTATTTAACAAAACCTGTAAAAAACAATATGTGCTTTCCATGTGAAACAACCGAAACAGAAATATATTAGCGAGAAAAATATAGCAATAGTTACATGAGTGCTAGTTGAAGAGGATTGAGTAAATGTATACCCAATGAACATTAATCCATAAACAATATATAGTACCGAGCTAATGAATAAAGATATATGTTTTTTCATTAAGGCCAACACTTCGCGTAATCGGCTGCCCAAATATACGAGGTGAAGCAATTAGCTTTGGGTAGACCGAATTTACGCGAGTGTTAGGCATATTTATGTGATAACTATTATTCCGACCGAATGTCATTTAGTAGTGCTCTAATGGCGCGTGGCGACTTCAAGTGATGCACTTTCTTTGATTTCATGGCGTCGGATACAAGTTGTCGGTATGCGGGAGTCAGTTTCCTATGGCACAGCCAGAGAACCCGGTAACTATTAAGTGTTCCCTTGAATATCGGGCTTTTGTCAGGCCAACCTTCAGGATTCGAAAATAAACCTTTTAGTAGTCGCTTTGTCACCCACATGCCATGTGTTAATAATGGCAAATCAATGAAAATTAGAGTATCTGCTGCAGAGAAACGTTCCCACGCTGATGATACGCAACCAAATCCATCAATGATCCATTCCTCTTGTTTTAAGAGATCAGAATGAATGTTGAGATATTCAGCATGTGAGATTTCTTCGCCTCCTGCCTGGTACTTTATTTTGTCCAGAGAATACAGGGGAAGGCTGGTGGCTTCGGCCAACCGCTTTGCCAGCGTTGACTTGCCACCACCCGCATTA